>JALYUO010000212.1 GCA_030853735.1 Chloroflexota bacterium | reverse complement strand
CAGCAGCACCCGCCGCCCGCGCCGCGGCCGGGGTTCGGGCGGCAGGTCGCCCCCGTCCGGCGCCGGCCCGGTTGCGTTTGCATCCATCGTCACAGGAGTATCCTTTCGTAGGGGTCAGGGGTCAGGGGCTAGGGGTCAGACGACGAACATTCAGACGAATGCCACGGTAAGCGGCAGTAATCAAGCGTCGTCTTCTTAAACCGGACCCTTCCCACGGGCGCAGCAAGCAGCGCCCCTACATCTCCATCGGGCGCGGCAAGCAGCGCCCCTACATTCCGCATTCCGCATTCCGCATTCGCCACGGCGCGGCAAGTAGCGTCCCGACATTGCGTATTCCGCAATCCGCATTCCGCATTCCGCATTCGCCAGGGCGCGGCAAGCAGCGCCCCTACCTTGCGTATTCCGCATTCCGCATTCGCCAGGGGCGCAGCAAGCAGCGCCCCTACAGCCTCACCGGCAGCGATCAAGCATCCGTCTCCTGACCCCTGACCCCTGACCCCCGACCCCCGGCCCTTACTCGTAGCGCAACGTCTGGCCTACCCGCAACCGCGCCGCGCCGAGCGCCGGGCCGACGCTGGCGACCGTGGTCAGCACCAGGGTGAACAGGCCCGCTTGCAGCAAGCTGGCGAGCGGAAATTGGAAGCTGATCTCGAACAGCACTTGGCTCAAGGCGAACACCAGCAGCGCCGCCAGTGGATAGCCCAGCAGCATCCCGATGAGGTAGCCGCCGCCGCCCAGGAACAAGGCTTCGGTCAGAAACACCTGGATCAAGTGCCCATTGCGGGCGCCGATGGCCCGCAGCACGCCGATTTCGCGGCGGCGCTCCAACACATTGAGCGTCAGCGTGTTGGCGATGCCGATGCCGCCAATCGTCGCCACGATCAGCACCATCGCATAGAGCAGCGCGCTCAGGATCTGCGTCTGGTGTAGCGCATCCTGCCGGTTATGCTCCCACGAATCCATGCCCGGTTGCAGGCTACGATATTTACGTTCGATTTCGGCTAATGTTGCAGCCACGGCGGCAGGCGACCGATCCGCGAACTGCACGGCGAAAAAGTCCGCCGCCCCCTGTTGGTGCATCAGGCGGGCCGCCAGACTGCCCAGCACAAATACCTTGCCCACAGCGGTCGAACCGATGTTGTTGATATTGTCGGCCACGATGCCCACCACCTGTAACGTCGTGTCTTCGCCGCCCACCCGCAGCCGGAAGGAATCGCCCAGATGCAAGCCGCGCCGGTTCGCCAGCACCGCGCTGAGGACCGCGCCCGTGTTTTCATCGGCTCCCAACCAGCGCCCGGCCAGCAGTTGGTAGCGATAAAGGGTCGTGTCGGCGGGCATCCCCCACAGCACGGTGCGTGTGTCTTCGATGGTCGCGCCGGTATTGGCCCACGCATCGGCGGCGGTCACAGCGGGGATGCTCCGCAGCGTGGTGGCGAAGCCCTGGCCCACCGGCTGCTGGAACCAGACAAAGGCATCAATATCGTAGAGGTCGAACCAGCCGTTGATCGAGCGGTCCACCGAGGCGCTGGTGCCTTGCGCGGCCAAGAACGCGGCGGTCGAAAAGGCCACCACAAACATTGTCACGATGTTACGCCCTTTGCGCCGCGCCAAGTTCCGCAACGCCATCGCCGGGATGCGCGGCAAACCGACCAGCCGTTGCACCAGCCGGTCAATCAGCCCTTGCCCATAGGTGGCATTGATGCCGTAGGAGGCCATCGCGGCCCGCACCGGGATCGCCGTGCCGCGCCAGGCCGGGATCAGCGCGGCCAGCACCGTCACGCCCACGCCCACGCCCAGCCCAGCCCCCAGGCCCAGCGGGTCGGGCGCGAAACCGCTCAGATCGAGGTTGAGCAGGGTGGCAAGGTAGCTGATCAGGGCGAACGCGCCGCCCACGCCCAGCGCCAACCCGATCACGCTGCCGACGAGGCCGTACATCAGCCCGGCGATCAGGTAGATCTGTAGGATACGCCCGCCGGTCGCGCCCACGGCCTTCATCGCGCCGATCTCGCCCATCTGCTCGCTGACCACAGCAGCCAGCGTGTTGGCAACGAGGAAGCCGCTGATCAGCAAGCCGACGACCGAGAAGACCCCCATCAGCAGGATCAGCGCGTCCAACGCCTGTTTGCCGGCGTAGTTGTCGGGGTTGCGCTGGCGGAAGCTGCCGAAGGCCAGCCCCTGGCGCTTGAACAATTGCTGGATCTGCGCGCGGGTGGCATCGCGCCCATCGAAGTCGCGCAGGCGTACCAGGATCTGGCTATCACCCGTGCCGCCGTACATCCGGCGCACATCCGCCGCCGGCGCGTAGGCCACCGCCGTGCCGATGATGCTGGCCGCCGGGTAGGCCGGCGACTTGGCGAAGCCGCTGATCACCAACCGCCGCACTTCGTTGTTCTCGCCCACCCGATATAGCACCGTGTCGCCGATGCCCAGCCCCGGCACCACATCGCGCACCGACCGCTCAAAGACCACTTCGCCGCGCCCCGGCCAGCGCCCTGCTACCAAGTCTACGCGGTTCACGGCTTGGTGGTCAAAATCTTCCAGGCCCAGCAAGTAGATGTCCTGCCAGCTTGCGCCGGTGGACCACTTGGTGTAAAAATCGGCCCGCCGTTCGGCGGCAGCCACGTTGGGCAACGCAGCGAGGGCGCTGATCAGGCTGGCCGGCACGTCGCGGCCCGCCCAGCTTTGGTCTTGTTGGGAACTGTTGTTGTAGGCTTGGCTTTGCGCCCCGGCCAAATTGCGCGCCGTGGTCATGATCGCCACAATGCCCGCCACGCCGACGACGATGCCGATGATGGTGAGCAGGGATCGCAGTCGCCGCTTGCTGAGGTCGCGGAACGCTTTACGGAACGTGATCGGCATAACGGTTAAGTATACCCGATCCGCCAGGGGATGCAGTCGGGGCGGGAAATCTGCGTCAGGAACCACACAGCATGATTGATCCACGAAGGACACGAAGGATCACGAAGATCGCGTTAAAAACGGGCTGGCATCTTTTACAGCTAAAATCTCAAATCCGTGCCTAACGCCGAGGCATGAGTGTAGTGCCGCAATTCATTGCGAGGGTTGGCCCCTCACCTGGCTCCAGGATCATGCGTACAGAGATCATCCGCGTCTATCGTGTCGTCTACAGAATCGGACTCCAGCGCGTTGAGCATGATCGCCGCCACTGCCTCATTGCCGTAAGGCGTGTAGATCGGGTACTCTACGCCCGGTCTTAGCAGGATAGATGCGTCGTGGGCAGCCCCTTGTATGATCCATTCCACCAGCACCGCTTCCGCGGAGTAGCCGGTCAGCCGTGCGGTGGCCTGCGCCTGCCGCACGAGATGATCGGGAAGGGTGAGGGTCACAGCTTCCGCCACGGGGCAATCCTCCTACCGCGCACTGCAAGCGCATGGGCCGCTAAACTCATACCATGTAGCTTGCTCGCGCTTATTGTTCGGTGCTACGTTCCAGGAGCAGGACGGGCAGGACACGCGGATTATCTTTTTGATACTCCGCGAAGTTGGGGGCTTGGCGGGCCACAGCGGCGAAGATACGATCCCGTTCCGCCGGCGCGGCCACGGTCGCCTGGACGGGGAAGTGTTCCGTGCCGACTTCCACCGTGACCGCGTCAGGATGGGCGAGGATGTTATAGTACCAGTCGGGATTGGTGGGAGCCCCCCCTTTGGCGGCGACGAGAACATAGCGGTCGCCGTCGGTGAAGTAGAGGACCGGGGTGAGCCGTTCTTGGTTGCTCTTGGCCCCACGGGTGTGCAGCAAAAGGAACTGTGCGCCGGGCATATTGCCAATCTTGCCGGCATTCGCGCGAAACTCTGCAATGATCTGCGGATTCACCGTGTTGGCGCGTTCCGCCAACTCTTCGTGATTAGTGCTCATGTCTTCTCCTCCTATTCGTCCACTACCAGGTCTCCTACCCCTGACCCCCGACCCCTACACCGCCTTGAACTGCTCGAAGGGCTGGCGGCAGGCTTTGCAATAGTAGATGGCGCGGCACTGGGTCGGGCCAAAGGCGTTTTCCAGCAGCGTGTTGCGCGAATTGCAATAGGGGCAGGCCACCAGCGGCTCCAGCCGGATCAGGTTGCCGCGTGGCGGCGGCGCAAAGCCGGCCGCTTTCAGCCGCTTGCGCCCCTCCTCAGTGATCTGGCCGCTGGTCCAGGGCTGGGCTAGGCTCACTTGCACCGTCACCGGCGTGCCCGGCCACAGGTCGGTCAGCTTCTCAGCGACCTGTTCACGCATATAGTCCAGCGCCGGGCAGCCGACAAAGGTCGGCGTGATCGTCACCGTCAGCCCCTCCGGCGTGATCTGCACGCCGCGATAGATGCCCAGGTCCACCAGCGACAGGTTCGGGATCTCCGGGTCATACACATCGCGCAGGGCTTCGACCACGGCGGCTTCGGTGATGGCGGGAGTTGTTACAGTGTCAGTCATAGTTATGTCTCCAGGGGTCAGGGGTCAGGGATCAGGGGTCAGAACGTAAGAAAC
>JALYUO010000197.1 GCA_030853735.1 Chloroflexota bacterium | reverse complement strand
GATCCGTGGCAAGAGCGCAATGGACCCACCCCGTCCCATCCCGAACCGGGCAGTGAAACGTTGCAGCGCCGAGGGTACTGCCGCCTCAAGGCGGTGGGAGACTAGGCCGTCGCGGGTCTCTCTTTTTGCCTTTTTCTTACGCCCCTAGCGGCTTTCTGCCGCTGGGGGCGTTTTTATTCTCGCTGCAACCAAGTTGTCCCCAGCTCGTTGGTAAAAATAGACCTATTACACCAACAGTGAGGAGGCACAACATGGATCAACGTTATGGCACCCGGCTGGCTGTCGGCCTAATCGCGGCCCTGACGGGCGTAGGGCTGCTGCTGGGCACGCACCCCGCGCAAGCACAAACCAATCCCCGTGTCTGGGCGCTGATCGATTCAGCCGAAATAGCAACTTGCCTGATCGGAAAAGCCCCGCCGGTTTGCGCCGGTGGGGCGTTTTGTTTCCCTTGTTGCGGCTGAGATGTTACTGCACTTCGACTTCGAGGCCGCCGATGGTGCGCGCCGCCGCGTTGTACACCAGTGCATAGAGCGCCCCGGTGATAGCGCCGGCAATGAGGGCGATGACCAGGCCGATAACGTAGATCACGACGGAAGCGCCCAAACTCATTGCTGCGCCCCTCGCGCCATACGACCCATAGCCACTAGACAAAGAAGCCGCGAGTAGACCACTGAAGAGTAATCCACAGATGCCAAACACCGCCCAAATCACCACGTAGCTCATCGCGAGGACTTTCGCCGCCGAGCCGACGCTGATGCGGCGCACGGTGCGCTTGGTGGTGCCGCCCGCTATCGGTCCAGTGTAGGGGCCGGTGGAATAGCTGGGAGCCGGCGGCTGATAGCTGGGAGCCGGCGGCTGATAGCTGGGGGCCGGCGGCTGATAGCTGGGCGTGGACCCTGGGTTCGGTAACGGCGGTGTAGGCGGGGTGTAGTTGGACATAGGGGTTACTCTCCTTGTGTGTAGATTCCAGTAATTGAGGGCAGAAAAGGTGGACGCAGTAACAATATACTACAGTCGGAAGGGATTGTCAACTGCATCATTTCGGCGAGTCATAGGGATCAGCCACATACGATGGGCCGATCTGTGATATGGGTTCGCCGGCAGACCTTCGGGGATGCAGATAAGAAACCTGAAGCGTAAAAGGTGCAACGTGGCTACGGGTAGGAGTTAAGAACAATGCCGTGCGCGCCACTGCACGTAACAAGATGCAGCGCACCTGGGCATTACTTTTGGTGTGACCAGAACTGCGGATCTGTGGTATCATGGGGCGACGACCGATAGGCAAGAAGGAGCCGCCCATGACCAATGACCCCACCCTGCCCCCACCTGCGCCGGTCCGTTGCCGGGGGGTGCGCGGCGCGATTTTCGTGCCTGAAGACACGCCGGATGCGATCTGGGAGGCCACCCGCGAATTGCTGGGGGCACTGGCCGCAAGCAACGGCATTGATACCGCCGATATTACGAGCGTCTTTTTCACCACTACGCCCGACCTGCGTTCGGCCTTCCCGGCACGAGCGGCGCGGCAGTTGGGCTGGGTGGATGTGCCGCTGCTGGGGGCGACTGAGATGGACCATGTGGACGCGCCAGGGCGCTGCATTCGCGTGCTGCTGCACTGGAATACAACGGTCGCGCAGAGCGATATCGTCCACGTCTACTTGCGTGGCGCAGATGTGATGCGGGCCGGCGATCCGCCCAGCCATCTCAGTGCCACCCCACCTGCGTTGGACGTGCATGGCTGATCCGGCAGGGGCAGATGACAGGCTGGGGGAAGCCACGGTCGCCATCGTCGGCCTGGGAATGATGGGCGGCTCCCTGGCGGTGGCTTTACGCGGGGCAGCCAGCACGGCACGGCACTGCAAGCAAGTGATTGGCATCGTGCGCCACGCAGACACCCTACCCCTGGCCCGTCATTATGTCGATCAGGCGACCACGGATCTAGTCGCAGTCGCCGCCGCCGACATCGTGGTGTTAGCCACCCCAGCGCGCACGATTCTGCGCCTGTTGCCGCAAGTAGCGGCTTTGCTGCGGCCCGGCACGTTGTTGACCGATTTGGGCAGCAGCAAAGCTGAGATTGTGCGTGTTATGTCAACCTTACCGCAAGGCATCCTGACCATCGGCGGGCACCCGATGTGCGGCAAGGAGTCGGGCGGCTTGGCAGCCGCTGATGCCCGTTTATACGTGGGCGCGCCGTTTGTGCTATGCCCCGTGCCGGGACAACCCGACGCAGCCATTGTGCAGGCTACGGCGCTGGCCCAGGCCGTGGGTGCCCGGCCGCGGGTGCTGGATGCGGCCCGCCATGATCAAGCGGTAGCCGCGATCAGCCACCTACCCTACGCGATGGCCGTGGCGACGGTGCTGGCTGCCGAAGCGCAAGCCGCAGCAAGCGGCGATCTGCTGTGGCAACTGGCGGCGGGCGGCTTCCGCGATACCACGCGCGTGGCCGGCGGCGAAATTGCGATGTGGACGGATATTTTGCTGACCAATCGGGCGGCGGTGCTGACCCAATTAGCCCAAGCGGGCGTGGCGCTCGCTGCACTCACCACAGCGGTAGCGCAAGAGGACGAAGCCGGGCTAACGGCTCTCTTGACCAGTGCACAGCAACGGCGACGCGGAATGTTTCAACGGAGAGCGGAGGGGATGTAACATGACTAACTGGGGCTTGATCGGGCTGGGCAAAATCGCCGCGACGCGCGTGGTGCCGGGCTTCGGGCGGGCGACAGGTGAGCAGTTGCTGGCCGTGGCCGGGCGCGACGCGGGGCGGACCGCAGCGTTCGCGGCCCAGCATGGCGTGCGCGGCACGACGGTGGCCGAGTTGCTGGCCGACCCGGCGATTGAGGCGGTCTATATCGCAGCGGCCAATGACTTGCACGCGGAGTATACCCTGGCCGCCGCTGCCGCCGGCAAGCATATCTTGTGCGAAAAGCCGTTGGCGCGCACGCAAGATGAAGGCGAGGCGATGGTGGCGGCCTGCCACGAGGCGGGAGTGTTGCTGGGTACGGCCTTCATGATGCGCTACCACCCGCTGCACGCGCAGATCCGTGACCTGATGGCAGCGGGCGCTATCGGCAGGCCGTTGCAGGCGCGGGTGCAAAACGGCTTCGCGCTGCGCCCCGAACGCCAGACTTGGCGCATGGACCAAGCTGCGGCGGGCGGTGGACCGCTGATGGACGTGGGCAGCCATGCGCTTGACCTGCTGTGCTACGTCCTGCGGACGGGGGTGCGCGAGGTGGGAGCCTTTGCCGCCCGCCAAACGTTGCCGGGCAGCGCCGAAGACAGTGCGGTGGTCAACCTGGTGCTGCACGGCGGGCTGCTGGCGCAAATCAACGTCGCGTTTAACACGCCGTTCAACCGCACCAGCCTGGAAATCCACGGCAGCGCGGGCAGCATCGTCACCTACGGCACGCTGGGCCAAGTGGCCGAGGGTCGGGCCGAACTGCATACGGCGGCTGGGGTGCAAGAATTAACCCATGCGCCGTGCGACCTCTATCAGGCCGAGATCGAAGCCTTTGGGCGGGCGGTACGCGGTAAAGCGCCTCTGACAATCAGCGGCGCTGTGGGGCTGGACAACTTGCGCGTGCTACTGGCAGCTTACCGCTCTTCCTATTGGGGGGGCAGTGCCGTCCTGACCGCCGACCCCGACGCGCCCACCGCAGACCTAACGCGCCAACAGCAGCTTTACGAGTGAGGAACTTCCATGACGATCCCGCAACCCACCACCAGCGGGATCCAAGTCCCGCCCGACCGCGCCGCGCTACACACTAAGTGAGTCCGTGCTAAACGGATCATGTGGAGGGCAAAATGAAGGGCTTTCGTCTTAAATGGCTCTTGTCTTGTGCTTTGCTTGTAAGTTGTCTGATCGGATGTACTGTTTCTAAGACTTCCGCCAATGATCCTGGACCTAACCTACAGAGCCTTCCGTTATTTCCCCAAGCCCAGCAAGTCAAAATTCAATCGATTCTCAGGATGGATCAGGAGCAAGTAACGTCCTTTCAGACACAAGATACACCAGAAGCGGTTCTGGAGTTTTACCGAACGCACCTGACTCAGGATGGTTGGGATCCGATTAGTTGGCTGACACCTACCCCGCGCGGCCTAGCCTTCAATTGGGCCGGCAATGCTAAACATCCAGACTATGCTATAAACATAACCATCACCTCGGCTTATCCCCAGGAAACAAAGGTAGAGGTTAATCTAATCACATTCATGAGCCGCTGATTCAACTCAACACTCAACACTCAACACTCAACACTCAACACTCCGTCACCGGCCCTTCGCTCTGGAACGGGCTTGCGCCATCAGGAATTGCCTCTGGCTGGAGGACTGCTGGGCTGGGCGCGTCGGTATCGGCAGGGGGCGTGCTGTCGCCGATGCCGGGGCGCTTAAAGATGAGATAGCTGGTTTCGGCGGGCCACAGTGGTTGCACGCCGACCATCTCCCAGCCGTCGGCCCCCAGCGCGTTCATCACCCGGCGGGCGAAGCTGCTGCGGCGCTCCTCTTTGGCGATAAATTGCTCGTCGCCTTCCAGCGAGGCGCGCCCGCGAAAATCCATGTAGACGACTTTGTATTCCCAGGCAGTCATGCGTGTCATCCTTGTCCCACGGGCGCAGCCGGCAGCGCCCCTACAACGGCAGCCCGGCCCCGCGCACGCCGTGCGCTGCTACATTCCCTATGCCGCATTTCGCAATCGCGCGTCGCCATTCCGCATTCCGCATTCGCCAATAATATTGCCCGGCAGACCCGCCCACATGGGTCCGCCGGGCTATCTGCCTCTATTATGCCGCAGGAGCCGGATCGCTGCCTCTGCGGATGGCGGAGTGATCGGCTCTGCTGTTTGGCAGAGGGAGGGGTTAGAGCAAGCCGTGCTGCCGCGCCGCCGCCACGGCTGCGCCGCGGCCCTGGCCGACGACGTGCAATTTGGCGTAGAGATGTTCGAGGTGCGACTTGACGGTGCCCGCGCCCAGGCCCAGGCGGGCGGCAATGGCTTTGGTGCCCAGCCCCTGCGCCAGCAGGCGCAGCACCTCGGTTTCGCGCCGGGTCAATGGCTCGACGGGCGGCGGGGCGGGTTGGGCCAAGCGCAGCAGGCGGGCGGTCAGCGCAGGCGGCAAGAGGGCTTCGCCACGGGCGGCAGCACGCACCGCCCGTATCAACTC
>JALYUO010000193.1 GCA_030853735.1 Chloroflexota bacterium | reverse complement strand
CCACATGGGCCTGCTCTTGCTGACCGAACAGTTGGATGTACTGCAGGTCTTTGCCTTGCAGCTTACCGCCGGCAACCAACACCTTGTACAGTTCGGCCTCGAAAAACTCCAACGTCAAAGCGTAGTTTAGTACGTCCAGGTCGTTCTTGAACGGCGCGTCCTGGGCGAAGACCAGGCCGCCGTTTTTGCCGGCCCCCAGGGCCACGGCGCTCAGGAGGCCCGCCCCGCCCAGCGCGAGTGCGCCTTTGGCGAAGTCCCGGCGATTCACGCCTTCGTTCTGAATGTCCATGACTATCTCTCCTTCTGGCAATAGAGCAGACTCAATGCCTGCTCCAGGGAGTGCCCCGCCCGGCCGGTGGGGACGCTACGATATGCCGAACACATCTGTGCCAGCCGGCACACTGCCGGTCGGCCCGCTGTACCGCCGGTGGGCGGCACTGTGTTATAAAGCATACACATGAGATGACTGATCAGATTGCACTGCGGGCGACCAATTTTGTGCAATTTTGGCTGCCCGTTTAGCGACCACTAGCATTCCCTTCATAGCAGGAAGCGGACCCTCAACCGGCGATGATGCCGACCGGCGGATGCGCCTGTTGGAGTATCGCTCGTCGCGCTCCCCCTTCCTTCGTAGGGAAGGGGGTAGGGGGGTTAGGTCTGTCCGCCCGCCGCCCACAAAATCAGCCTTTTTGCCGACCACAACTACATCGCTAGTCCGTCTATCCACCCGCCGAACCGGGGTATAATGCGGGGACAGACAGGAGATCGCCCCGCATGGCTACAGCCCGCCCCAATTACCGCGCCCTCTTGGGCACCTACCTCGCACCACAACGCCGGCGCATGACCGTGCTGACCGGGCTGCTGGGCAGCAGCATTGCCTTGCAACTGGTCAACCCGCAACTCTTGCGCGCCTTTATTGATGCCGCGAGCAACCCGGCGGGCCACACCGCGCTGACGGGATTGGCGGCGGCGTTTCTGGCCCTGGCGGTGATTCAGCAAGGGCTGGCCGTCGCTGCGACGTATATCAGCGAGCGCGTGGCGGGCATTGCGACCAACGCCCTGCGCGCCGATCTCACGCTGCACTGCCTGCGCCTTGACCCCGCTTTCCATAAAGCGCGCACCCCCGGCGAACTGATCGAGCGCATTGACGGCGACGTAACGGCGATGGCGAACTTCTTCGCGCAGTTCGTGATCCAGATCGTCGGCAGCCTGCTGCTGCTGGTCGGCGTGCTGGCCGTGCTGTGGACCGTGGATGCGCGCGCCGGGCTGGTCCTAAGCGTGTTCACCGGGCTGACGCTGGCGGCGTTGGTGCGGCTGCGTCTGTTGGCCGTGCCCTACTGGGCCGCCGCCCGCCAGGCCAGCGCCGATCTGTTCGGCTTCTTGGAAGAGCGCCTCGGCGGCCTAGTAGACATTCGGGCCAGCGGCGCGGGCGCTTACACCATGCGCCGCCTCTACGAACATCTGCGCGAACGGCTGCGAACCGGGCGCAAGGCGCGGCTGATCGGCTCCGCCGCCTGGAGCGTGCCGGTGCTGGCCGTCGCCATCGGCTACAGCCTAGCTTTCGCGCTGGCGGCTACGCTGTACCATGAGGGCAGCATGAGCCTCGGCACCGCTTTTCTGGTCTATTATTACACCCAACTGCTATTCCAGCCGCTGCAACAGATTTCGCACCAGATTGACGACTTCCAGAAGGCCGGCGCGGGCATCATACGTGTCGAGGAACTCCGCAGCATCCAGCCGACCGTGACCGACGGGCCGGGCGCGGCCTTACCGCTGGGGCCGCTGGCCGTCGCGTTCCACGATGTGACCTTTGCCTACAGCGAGGAGGGCGACGAAACGACGGTCATCCGCGACCTGGACCTACACATCGCCCCCGGCGCGGTGCTGGGCCTGTTGGGGCGCACCGGCAGCGGCAAGACCACGCTCACCCGCCTGCTGGTACGGCTCTACGACCCTACCGCCGGCGCGATTTGCCTGGGCGGGACCGACCTGCGAACCCTGCGCCGCGCTGACCTGCGCCGCAGCATCGGCATGGTGACGCAAGAGGTGCAACTGTTCCGCGCCAGCGTGCGCGACAACCTGACCCTGTTCGATGCAGCGATAGACGATGCGCGCATCTGGTCCGCGTTGGAGGAACTGGGGTTGGCAGCTTGGGGTCGCGCGCTACCCGCCGGGCTAGACACGATGCTGGCGGCAAACGGCGGCGGCCTGTCGGCGGGCGAAGCGCAATTGCTGGCCTTCACCCGCGTCTTCCTACGCGATCCGGGCCTGATTATCTTGGACGAAGCCTCGTCGCGCCTCGATCCGGTAACGGAGCGGCTGATCGAGCGCGCCGTAGACCGCCTGTTGCGTGGGCGCACCGCGATCATCATCGCCCACCGTCTCGCCACGGTGCAGCGCGCCGACACGATCCTAATCCTTGACGGCGGGCAGGTGGCCGAACTGGGGCCACGCGGCGCGCTGGCCGCCGACCCGCGTTCGCGCTTTGCTGGGCTGCTCCGCAGCGGTGCTGCGGCGGAGGTGTTGGTATGAAAGCCGAAGCTGTGCGGGATACCACGCCCGCCGAAGAGTTGCCCCGCGTCCCCACGGGGCGCTTCCTGTGGAGCCTGATGCGCTATCGGCCGGGGCTGTTCTGGCTCAACAGCCTCTCGATCACCCTGCTGTTCGTGATGGAAATGGTGCCCGGCTTTGTGTCGCGCGACTTTTTCGACCGCTTGGCCGCGACGCACGGCAATCTGGACCTCTGGTGGTTTGTGGCGCTGCTGCTGATGTCGGCGGCGGGGCGCATCGTCTTTCTGGTGGGTTGCCAGTTCACCAACGCGCCGTTCATGCTGACCAGCGCCGCGCTGATGCACAAAAATCTGTTCACGCGCATCTTGGATCTGCCGGCGGCGCGCGCCCTGCCCACCGCATCCGGCGAAGCGATCAGCCGCTTCCGCGACGATGTGGACCATGTGACCGACTCAATGATCACCTTCAACGATCTCACCGCCTCCACCGTCTTCGCCGTGATCGCGATCACGGTAATGATCCAAATTAACGGCCTGATCACGCTGACCGTCTTCCTGCCGATGACTATTATCATCGCGGTGGTCAACTTGGCAAGCCGGCGCATCGAAGTTTACCGCAAGGCCAACCGCGAGGCCACCAGCCAAGTGACGGGCTTTCTGGGCGAGGTGTTTGGCGCGGTGCAGGCGGTGCAGGTGGCCGGAGCCGAGGACGGCGTGGCTGCCCACTTCCGTCACCTCAGCGCGCGGCGGCTGGAGGCCGGCGTGCGCGACCGCGTGTTCAACGGCATCCTGGAGTCGATCTTCTGGAACACGGTGCAGATCGGCACCGGCGGCATCTTGCTGGTGGCGGGGCAAGCGATGAGCGAGGGCCGCTTCACGGTGGGTGATTTCGCACTGTTCGTCTACTACCTGGGCTGGATCACCGAGTTCACCGCGCTGTTCGGCATCGTGCTGGCGCGCTACAAGCAGGCGGGCGTGGCCTTCGGGCGCATGACCGCGCTGCTGGGCGGCGCGCCCGCGCCGACGCTGGTACAACACGGCCCCACTCACCTGGCCGGCCCGTTGCCCGACACATCCGCCCTGCCCACTCGCCAAGCGCCGCCCTTACAATGCCTGACGGTAGCCGGTCTCAGCTACCACTACCCCGCCGGTGAACGCGGTATTCGGGACATCAGCTTCCGGCTCGAACGCGGCACCTTCACCGTGATCACTGGGCGCATCGGTTCCGGCAAGACGACGCTGGTGCAGGCGTTGCTCGGCTTGCTGCCACCCGATAGCGGCACCGTCACCTGGAATAGCGCAGCGGTGAGCGATCCGGCCGGGTTTTTCGTGCCGCCACAGGCCGCCTTCACGCCGCAGGTGCCGCGTCTGTTCAGCGACACCCTGCGCGACAATCTGTTGCTCGGCTTGCCTGAAGCCGCTCTAGACCTGCCCGCCGCCCTGCGCTTGGCCGTCATGGAGGGCGACGTGGCAGCGATGGAGGCGGGCCTGGACACGCGCGTAGGGGCACGGGGCGTGCGGCTGTCCGGCGGCCAGATCCAGCGCGCCGCCGCTGCCCGGATGTTCGTGCGCCCCGCCGACCTGCTGGTGTTCGATGATCTCTCCAGCGCGCTCGACGTGGACACCGAACGCCTACTCTGGGAGCGCGTCTTCGCCCGCCCCGATAGCACCGTGCTGGCCGTCTCGCATCGCCGGGTCGCCCTGCGCCGCGCCGATCAGATCATCGTCCTCCAAGACGGCACCATCGCCGCCGTGGGCCGCCTCGACGATCTGCTCCTCACTTGCGCCGAAATGCAATACCTCTGGCACGGCGACGACGGGACCACCGGGTAGGGACCGTCATACCATAGGAGGCGGCGGCATCGGGAAGCCAATCTAAGGCAAGATTCCAATACAGAAATGTTCCGCGACAGCGGCAAAGGGGCGCGAACGTTTCTTGCAGGGGAGCGCTAGGGGAAGCGATTGTTCAACGGCTGGGACCAGGAGCTAGTTGGAACCTAGCAACACGAAAATGGTTGTCAAAACTGAACGCCGTGTGGATGCCGCGTTGCTGCATCACTGCAAAACTTACCGCATCTACGTAGCTAAACGGCTGATCTTTGTATTTGCGTAACATGATTTCGGCTTGTAGTTCTCTCTCCAGAGAGGAATAAATCAGCTGCACGTTACCGGAGTTACGCAGGAAGTCCAGAAAGCTCATAGCTACAGCATAGTCACCACGCCGTAAGATTAATATATGGGACTCAGCAAGAACAAGATTAGTGGTAATCCATAGCGATCCTTGCTGTTCTAGTTGGGCGTAAGTAGCGCGTGCAGCCGCGTGATAGGAGTCTGTGCTATCGGTGAGGGCCAGCCAAGCCGCACTATCTACAAAGATCGGGTCACTCACGGTTCGCGCTCGGCAGCAACTGCTTCAGCCAGGTAGTCATCGTGCCGCGCCGCTAAGTCGCCGAGGCCAGAGTGGAAGAGGCCGATGATGCCCCGGAGCGATGGCGCAGCGGCGGGAGGTAACTCGGTTTGCAACAAGCTATCTACGCCCTGTTGAATCAGCTCATCGAGTGACACCCCCCGCCGGGTAGTAATCACCTGCAATGCATCCAATTGATCTTGCCGTAAGTAGATCGAGATGGGTTGTGGAGTATACGTGACCATAGTTAGACCTCCTTATCATGGAGAGTATACTGTATAAACAGGCCGGCTTCAATCCAACCCCAATCCTAGACCGGTCCATTACAACTAAATTGGGGTGGGCAAACTACCTACCCCGCCGGCGCTCGACGCAAGGCCGGTGGGGACGCGGCGGTGGAAGGCGGTCACTTGCTGGTAGGCGTGGGCGACGGTGAGGGCGGCGGCTTCGTCGTAGAGGCCGGCAGTGATGGTGATGCTGGTGGGGTTGCCGTCTTGGCCCAGGCCGGTGGGCACGACCACGGCGGGGTGGCCGGTTAGATTGGTGAGCATGAGATTGCCGCCGCCAAACGACGGCGCGACATAGGCATCTACCGTCTGCATGAGATCGGCCATCGCGGCTTGCAGTTGCCGGCGGATGCGCTGGGCCTGGATGTACTCGACCGCCGGGATCAGGCGCGACTGGCGGAACACGTTGGGCCACGCCTCGGCAATTTGGCGTTCCAGCAGATCATCGCGCCCACTGCGCGTTAGTTCATCGAAGGCCGCGCCTGCTTCGGCGGTCAGGATGATACCCAGCGCGTCCAACGGACCGTCCGGCAACTGGATGGGGATCAGATCCACGCCCAAGTCGCGCAACACGGCCAGCACCGCCGCGTCGTTGGCCGCGTTGTCGCGTTCCGCAGCGAAAGCCGATTCCACGTAGCCGATCCGCAAGTCGCGCACGGAACGGGTCGCGTCCCAGCCGAACGGTATGTCGGCCACACTGCCGTCATGCCCATCGGGGCCGTAGATCGCCGCCAGCACCAGCGCGCAATCGGCGGCAGTGCGGGCAATCGGGCCGATCTTGTCCATGCTCCAGGCCAGCGCCATCGCGCCGTGGCGGCTGACGCGGCCAAAGGTGGGCCGCAAGCCCGTCACTCCGCATTGCGTGCAAGGCGAGACGATGGACCCCAGCGTTTCGGTGCCGATAGCGAAAGGCACCAACCCCGCCGCCGTCGCCGCCGCCGACCCCGCCGACGAGCCACTGGACCCTTCCGCCGGGTTCCACGGGCTGCGCGTCATGCCGCCAAACCAGACATCGCCCCAGGCCAGCGCGCCGACGCTCAACTTGGCGATCAGCACCGCGCCCGCCGCGTCCAAGCGCGCCACCACCGTCGCGTCTAGGTCTAGCATCTGATCGCGGAACGGAGTTGCGCCCCAGGTCGTCGGGTAGCCGCGTGTTGCCAGCAGGTCTTTCACGCCCCACGGAATACCGTGTAACGGTCCGCGATAGTTCCCGCCGGCGATCTCGGCATCGGCCTGATCCGCGTGGGCCAAGGCGCGCTCTTCGGTCAGCGTGACCACACAATGCAGCAGCGGGTCGTAGCGGCGCAACCGCGCTAGGTACAACTCGGCTAACGCCCGTGCCGTCACCCGGCGGCTACGGAGCAACGCACCCAGTTCGGCCACAGAAGCAAACGCTAATGCGTCGTGATCATCTAAGTCATGATTATCTAAACTATCGGGATATGTATCTTCGGTAAGGCGCACCGCCGCTACTTGCGCCGGTATGCCCTGCCCCGGCAAGCACGGCACAAAAGCCAGCGCGGGGGGCACATCGTTAGGCAGGGTTACGGCGCGGATCTTGGCGTATTTGGCGCGCTGGGCCGCTACGCCCGGTCCCATCAGCGCCCGCTCCTCGGCGGTGAAATCCAGCCCGATCACCCCTGCCGCCTGCGCCAAATCCGCGTCGGAGATTGTCTCCGGCGCGGACGCGGCGCGGACGGCAGCTGCGCTTGCGGGCGAAGCCGTGTCAGCATCATTGGGCATAAGGGTTCCTTTAGCGGTTGCCAGTCGCCAGGATCGCGCCGTAGAGCATTTTGCTCAGTTGGCCGCGCGTCACCGGCCGGCTCGGTCGGAAGTAGAGGCCCGGACACGGCTCACCCGCCGCGCCACAGCCATAGCCACTGATGATGCCGTGTGCGGCAGCGGCTTCCACCCCGGCATAAAACACATTGCCGGGCGGCACATCGGCAAAGGTCGCTGTGGCGGGCGGCGCGCCATTCCAGCCTTTAGCGACGGTCAGGATCTTCGCCAGTTGGCCGCGCGTTGCACCCAAGCTGGGGCGGAAGTAGGGCCGGTGCGCCGTGTCGCAGGGTTCGCCGGTGCCGCCACAAGCGTAGCCGCTGACCAGCCCCGCGGCGGCGCTCGACTCGACTGCCGGGTAAAACAGATTGTCCGGCGGCACATCACTAAACGTGGCCGTCGTCGGAGTTGTGATGGGCACGCTGAGACCCGTGACCACCATTTTCGCCAACTGCGCGCGCGTCGCGCCCGCGCCGGGCCGGAACGTGTTGTCGCTATAGCCGGCAACGATGCCATGCGCGGCCAGGTATTCGATAGCCGGGGCGAACGGCGAGGTGAGCGGCACGTCATAGAACCGCTGGCCGGCCTGAAGCGGCATATAATGCAAGATCACGCCCCCATCACCCACCGACCAGCCACCGCGACCGGGGATCAGCCCGATCCCATTGCTGTGGGTGTACTGAATGGGCAGATCGACCGACGACCAGACTCCCCCGACCTGATGCGCGGCTTGGCTGCCCACGGCCAGCGTCTCACCACCCGCTTCGGCAGCAATGCTGACGAGTTGCGCGTAATAATCCAGCGGTACCACGCTCCACGCGCCGTTGTGTAGATGGAGCGATGAACCCAACGGACTAACCGCCCAACCCTCGCCCGCGCCGGTCAGCGCCAGATCCGTCAGCAGCGGCACATATTCCGACAGGGTCTGGCTGCGATCTAGCCAAGCGCCGCCGGTATATTCCACCAGCACGGCTTGCAGCCCGCCGTATTCCGTGAAGCCACCGACCGCCCAGCCATGCGTCGGGGAATCGAAAGCGACGCTGTAGAGACTGGCGAATTCGGGATGGGCCAGCCCGCTCCACAAGCCGTTGACTTCGTGCCAGATCGCACCTTGCGTGCCCACGGCCCAGGCCGTGCCGTCCGGCAGCAGGGTCACACCGAGCAACACCGCCGCCGGAGTCGCCACCAAACTCCAGGCGCTGCCGTTCCAGTGGGCGATCATGCCGTCGCCAACCGCGTAGCCGTCGTCCGGCGCGCGCATCGCCACATCGTAAAAGCTGCTGTAGAGCGTGGGATCGGGCGGCAAGAGCGTCCAGGTGCCGCTGATCTCATGCAAAAACGTCCCATTAGCCCCCACCGCCCAGGCTTCATCGGGGCTGACCGGAGCCACCCCATAGAGCGTCGCGTAGGTTGGGCCGCCGCGTTGCTTGCTCCAGACAGCGGGGCCACTGCGCTGCACAATCGTGTCGTCCAGGCCGACAGCCCACACCTGCCCTCCTGCGGCACTGACCGACCATAGAGGTTGAGCCCGGTATTCTACCGTCCAACTGGTGCCGTCCCAATGCAGGATGCCGGCACTGCTGCCGGCCCAGCCGTCGTTGGCCGCAGTGAAGGTGAGCGCGGAGACCCACGCGCCTTCCGGCACATCCCAGCCCTGCCAAGTCGCGCCGCGATGGCGATAAAGCCGGCTCCCGCCTTGCGCGTTGGGGCCGAGCGTCCATACATCACCGTTGGGGTCGATCCACACCCGATCCAGGCTGCCCATGCTGGACGGTGGCGTGGCGGCCGTCCAGCGCGTGCCGTCGTAGTGGAAAATACGCGGCAAGAGGGACGGCGCATTCTGGTAGGAATATTCGCTGCCCACGGCCCAGCCGTCGCTGGGGCTACGCATCGCCACATCCGACAAATAGACCTCGCCTGTAATGTCCAGCGTCACGGTGATCCACTGGCTGCCCGTCCAATGGCCCAGGCGGGGGGTCGGTGGTCCGCTATAGTCATAGATCGTGGCCCAGACATCGTTGGCGGCGGCGGGGGCGATCCGTTGCAAGGTCAGCGTGTCGGTCAGCCCGGTACTGCGCTCCTGCCAGGCGTTGCCGTCATACTGGAAGGCGCGCCGGCCGCCCGTGGCCCACCCACTGTTGGGCGAGAGCATCCGCAAATCGGACAGATCCACCCCGTGCATGACCGGCGGATCCACCGCAGTCCAAGCGCCGCCCGTATAGTGCAGCAGGTGCCCATACTCGCCCCCCGCCCACGCATCATCCGCCGCCGTCGCGCTCACGT
This sequence comes from Chloroflexota bacterium, assembly GCA_030853735.1. Classification (GTDB taxonomy): domain Bacteria; phylum Chloroflexota; class Chloroflexia; order QHBQ01; family JAICKM01; genus JAICKM01. Next base: position 489 of record JALYUO010000193.1, on the reverse strand, counting down.
TGTAGAGGTTCGGGTAGAGGTTGGTCCAACTGCCGGTCATCACCGCCGTGGGCTGCACACGGGTCGGCACGGCAAACGGCCCCTGCCCGCCGTAGGGCCGGCGCGGATCGGCCTTTGGCGCGGGCAACAGCGCCGCCGGGAACTTGGGTGGCGATACGTGATGCGCGGGCGGGGTAGGCGATCCCCCCTGCGCCTGCGTGGCGCTGGTCCCGCCGAGCGCGATCAGCAGCGCGCCGGCCATGAGCAACCCGCCGATCCCTACGCTGCGGCGTAGAGCGGCCTGACGACCTGCTGGATGGAGTAACGACATCGGACATATCCTTCCTGATAGAGGCGAATAATGGACGATCTGTTGACCACGCTAACCCAACCGCCGCGCCAGTGGCGTGATAGCCCGGTGGCCGAGCGGCGGGCTATAGAGGAGAGACGAACAACAACGCGCGCGGTTGCGCGGCTCAGGCCGGCGGGAGCGGCGCGAGGGCCAGCGCC
>JALYUO010000168.1 GCA_030853735.1 Chloroflexota bacterium | reverse complement strand
TCGACGGCCGTAGCGACGGTGTTTGCGCTGGGCCAAGTGAGCATCGCTTTCCCGCTGTTCTATAGCCTGGGGCTGGTGCATAGCGTGGCACTGGTGCCGTGGCTCTACTTTGCGGCGCTGGTGGTCTATAGCGTGCTGGTGGCCCCGGCCAGTGGGCTGGCCGAGCGCCGTGGCCCCCAGGCGGCGCTGCTGGCGGCGGGCGGGTTGTTCGTGCTGATCCAGGTGGGCTGGGGCTTTGCCCAACAGGGCTGGCAGGTCTGGGCGTTGTTTCTGCTGTACGGCGTGTTTCTGGCCTTGCAGGACGGCCAGGGCCGGGCGTTGGCGTTGACTGGTGTGGCCGCCCCATTGCGTGCGCCGGCGGCGGCCTGGTTCGACGGCCTGACGGCGGGGGCGACGATTCTGGCGAGCGTGGCGGGTGGCTGGCTGTGGCGCGAGTATGGCGCGGCGGCGCTGTTCGGCTGGGCGGCGTGGCTGGGCGCGGTGACGGTGTCGTTGTTGATCGCTTGGGCCCGCTGGCTGCGCCCGGTGGAGGGGTGATTCCCGCAGACGGTTTGATCCACGCAGGGCCACGAAGGATCACGAAGAAGAACGGATTGATCCGCGCAGGGACGCGAAGAGACGCGCAGAAGGAAGAAGAGTTTTGGATCCGTAAGGCACCGAGAAACACTGCTGACTTTTCACGTTTCACGTTTCACGTTTCACGTTTTACACTTCCGGGGCTACGGCCCACGGCCCACGGCCCACGGCCCGCACAGGGCCAGGCGGCTCGGTGAGCGGCAGGCCGGCGCGGGCACGCAGGGCGGCGACCAGGGCGGCGGGATCGTCGGCGGCGAGGTGTAGGACGGTGGCGGGCGGCTGGGGTTGGAACAAGCCCTGGATGATCACCGGTGTGTGCAGGCGCAGGGTCAGGTCGGTGCGCCCGCCGATGGCGAGATAGAGCGCACCGTCACGGCTGGTTTGCAGCCCCTCGCGGCCTTGCGGGGCTTTGCGCCGTTCGAGCGTTGCGTCGGCCAGCGCGGCGTAAGGGACAGTGCCCTCAGCCACGAGGCCGTAATGCAGCTGCAAGCCGTCGGCAGCTAGGCGGTAGGGCAGCGTGCGGAGCGAGGCGTAAAAGCCCAGCAGCCAGAGCATGGAGTAGAGGGTGAGCGCCAGTAAGGCCCAGCGCACCCCCGCCCACGGGATCAGCAGTTCATAGGCCAGCACCTCAAACGGCGCGGTGAGAAAGATCAGCGCGACAACTGCGCCCATCATGGACCGACGGTAGTAGGCGAATTCGTCGGCGGCGGGCGGGGAGCGGCGCAGAAAGCGGTAGAGGCAGACGTAGATGCGCGGCTCCATCGCCACCAGCCGGGCGATCTTGCGCGGGAACAGGATGGTCAGCCCGTCTTCGAGTGCTGCCTCCATGTGCAGGCCCGCCGCCCGGTTGCGCCGATAGGCCAGCAACGCCGCACCGACCGCCCGCAGTCCCAGCAGGAAGGCCAGCACTTCCAGCGTGCCGCCGACGATCAGCGCCGTGCGCGTATCCAACACCTGCGCCCACACCAGGACGATGTCGGTAATCAGCACCAGGGGGAAAAGCCATTTCAGCACTTTTTGCAGCTTCATGCACTAACTATAGCGCAGGTGTATCTGCACGTCAATAGCGTGCGGTTTTTGATCCGCGCCGGGCCGCGCAGAACGCGAAGAATCTTAAACATCTTCGCGTTCTTTGCGTCTGCGCGGTGAAACCCGTCTAACGGTCGCGGGTAAAAGGCAGGTGCAGACCGGAGCGTGGCGGGACGGCAGCGGGCGCATCAGTGGCAGACGCATCGGCGGCCGGCGTGGCGACCAGCGCGGTCACTTCCTCGGCATCGGGCGGGCCGTCTAGCCGCGTGGGCGCCGCTTTGAGGATCTGCTTATAGGCGGTGCGGAGTTCGCTGCGGCTGAGATGCTTGCCGCCCTCGAAATATTGGATGGCAACTTGGCCCATGGCCCAGGTGCCCGCTGCCGCCACGCCCGCCGCCACCACTGAGCCGCCGACCGGCACCAACTTAGCCGCCTCTTGCGCCAAGTAGCGCAGGGCGACGCTGCCGGCGACGGTGGAGATCAACTCGCGGGCATGACTCGCGGTGAACGGCTCACCATAAATGGCGGCGATGCGGAGTACCATGCGCGCCTGATTGCCTAGCAACAGTGGTAGGTCTATGAACGGGATCGGCTCGGCGCCGATGCCGCCGTTGATGATCATGGCGTTGCGGACGACCTTGCCGGCGGCGGTGCGGCGGAAGGCGGGTAGGTTGCGCCCCAACAGCACGGCCAATTCGGGCAGCGCGTCTACCAGCGCGGGCAGCAATTCTTCGCCGACGTTGGTGCCCTTTTTGGCCGAAATGGCAATGACCGGCACGCCCAGGCGGCTCAACATATCGGCGGCCACCGTGCGCGCATCCTTGCCCACCAGATCGATCTTATTGGCGACTACCACGATGGGCTTGCCGAACTTCCGCAAGTAGTCCATCAAGTGCAGATCGCTCTGGCGTAGCCCGGCGGCGGCATCAAACACCACCAGCAGCACGTCGGCGGTAGCGGCCCCGGCCAGCGCGGTGGCGGCGCGATCTTCGCCGCCGGCCTCGCTGAAGCCGGGTGTGTCCAGCAGCGTGAACGGGCCGAGGTCGCCCTCGATCACGGTGCGTGTGGTGCCGGGAATCGGACTGGCGGGTGACAGCATCTTGCCGTTGATCAGATTGAAGAGGGTGGATTTGCCCGAATTGACCGGGCCGACAATTGCCAGCCGTGCCTCGGCTTCGCGCGCGATGCCCTGCTGCATCCCGCTCCAGTTCAGCGTGTTGAGCAGGGCGCGGATGTCGTTCAAGCCGGTGGGCAGTTTGGGGCCGGCGGGGCGGGGCGCTTGCGCGGACATGGGTGGTCTCCTTGCAACGAGGTGTCGGGTGTCGGGTGTCAGGTATCAGGTGTACGTCTCCTGATGCCTGATACCTGATGGCTCGTTGCAAGAGGTGTGCCGGGGTGCCTACGTCTGACGGGCGCGTGGTTTGGGGAAGAGATCGTCCACGAGCATCGTCCAGCTGGGCAGGGCGGGTTCGGCTGCGGCCTGTTCGCCGCGCCGATAGACGGTCGGCTGCTGCGGTGCCTCGGCGCGGTGGTGGGTTGCCCGACGACCTCACCCCCCCAACCCCCTCTCCTAAAGCGAGAGGGGGAGATGCTGGAGGCGCACCGCCCGCGGGTGGCGGGATCACCACCGCGTAGACTCCTCCTTCCTCATGTAGGGAAGGGGGTTGGGGGGTGAGGTCGCCCAGCGGCGTGGTGTGGTATAATGCAGCAATCTTTTGCACCCCTGGAGGACTCTCTGCTTATGGCGATGCCTTGCGCGCCGGACGCGCCGATTTTGATGATTGGGGGCAGTTCGGCTGCCCAACCCAGCGATCCGTTGCGCCTGTTCACCGAATTGGCGGGCGGAGCGGGGGCGCGGATTGCGGTGATCACCAGCGGGTCACGGTCGCCGCAGTCGGTCGGGGCGCGCTATGAGCGCGTGTTCGGCGGCTTTGGCGCACAGGCCACGGCGTACCCGCTGCTCGACCGCGCGACGGCCAACGATCCGGCGCTGCTGGCTGGGCTGGAGACGGCGGATGCGTTCTTTTTCACCGGCGGCGAACAGTTGTGCATTACGGCGCGACTGGGCGGTAGCGCGGCCCTCCGCATCATGCGGAGTCGGCACGCGGCGGGCGCGTTGCTGGGTGGCACCAGCGCCGGCACCTCGGTCATGAGCAGCACGATGATCGCCTTCGGCTACGAAGGGGCCACGCCGCGCCACAATTTGGTCAACCTGTCGCCCGGCTTCGGCTTTCTCAGCGGAGTCATCCTCGACCAGCATTTCAGCCAGCGCAACCGGCTGGGGCGGCTGCAAACGGCGGTGTCGTATAACCCGGAGGAGATCGGGGTGGGCATTGACGAAGACACCACCGCGCTGTTCCAGCCGGACGGCACGTTCGAGGTGGCCGGCCCCGGCACGGTGACGGTGGTGGACGGCTTAGGCATTAGCTATAACACTAGCCCCGATGTGGAAGATATGACTCTGCCGCTACAAATTGAGGGCTTGCAACTCTACCGGCTCCAGGCAGGCGACTGCTTCGATTTGCTTGCGCGGCGGGCGACGGCGGGCCGGTCGGCGGTCGGCAGTCGGCAGTCGGCAGTTGGCAGTCGGTAATCGCCGGCGCGTGGGCGGCGGTAGGCGGGCTTGCGTGCGGGGTAAACACGGGGATCAGGTGGTGGGGCGGGCGGGCGTGGGCGCGGTGTTTGCGCTGATCTTTGGCCTCTATTTGCTGCTGATGAGCGGCCACACCTATTCGCTCGACGAAGAGACGATGCTGGCGAGCGCCGAGGCGCTGGGATTGCATGGCACCTTTGCTATCCCGCGCAGCGCGACGCTGGTCGAAGTGCCGGGGACGGATGGGCGGTTCTATAGCCAGTATGGGCCGGGCCAACCGTTGGCTGCTGTGCCGTGGGTATGGGCCGGGCATGGGCTGGCGGGGCTGCTGGGGGCAGATAAAAACGCAACCGGGTTTATTGTGCGCTTGATACTGGGCAGCTTTGGCGCGGCGGTGACGGCGGGATTGGCGACCGTGTTTTATGCGCTGGCCGGCGCGCTGGGCGTGGGGCGGCGCAGCGCGGGGCTGCTGACCGGGCTGCTGGCGTTTGCCACCTTTCTGTGGCCGCTGGGCCGCACGTTTTTCGCCGAGCCGCTGACGGGCTTGCTGCTGTTCGGGGCATTCGCGGCGCTGGCCGGGGGCCGCGCAGGGGGGCGCGCCGCGTTGGGGGCCGGGCTATTGGCCGGGCTAGTGGCGGCGGTCAAGATTCAATATGTGCTGGGGGTGCCCGCGCTGGGGGCGCTGGCCGTGTGGCAGGCGCGCCGGCTTTGGTGGGCGGGCGACCATGCCGTCGCGGGGCGGCGGCTGGGCGGCTTTGTGGCGGGCGGGCTGCTGGGCGGGCTGCCCTTGTTAGCCTATAACACGCTGGTGTTCGGCGGGCCGGCCAGCAGTGGCTACAAGCAAAGTTTTGCCTCGATCTTCACCCTGCCGGTGGGCGTGGGCCTGAACGGGCTGCTCCTCAGCCCCGGCAAAGGGCTGTGGCTCTATGCGCCGCCGGTATTACTGGGGCTGGTCGGGTTGCTGCCGTTCGCG
>JALYUO010000151.1 GCA_030853735.1 Chloroflexota bacterium | reverse complement strand
GGCGCTGGCGGCGGCGGGGCTGCCCGGCCAGTTCAGCCGCAGCGACCCCACCGGGCGCGGCTTCAGCGCCGCGTTGGTGCAGCCGGGTGATGGGGCGACCCACCCGGCGCGGCTGACCGAGGCGTTGGTGGCGGCCAGTGGGGCGCGGCTGCTGGAGAACAGCGAGGTGTTTGCGCTCCAGCCCACGCTGGACGGCATGGAGGTGCGTTCACGGCTGGCGACGATTCGCTGCCAGCGGGTAGCGATTTGCACCAACGCCTACGCGCCACTCTTGCATCCCTACTTTGCCGATCTCGTGGTGCCGACGCGCGGGCAGGTGCTGGTCACGGCTCCGGTGGCGGCGGGCGTGCTGGACCGGCCCGCCTACGCCGACTGGGGCTACGAATATTTCCGCCAACTGCCCGACGGCGCGGTGCTGATCGGCGGCTGGCGGCAGCATTTCCGCGCCGCCGAGGTGGGCTATGAAGATCGGGTGACGGCCGGCGTGCAGGGTGGGCTGGCCGGCTTCCTGTTGCGCTATTTTCCCGAACTGCGCGGCGTGCCGATCACCCATCGCTGGTCGGGCGTGATGGGCTTTTCGCCTGACCACATCCCGCTGGTGGGCCTGCTGCCCGACCTGCCGCGCATCGGCTTCGCGGTCGGCTTCACCGGCCACGGCCTGGGCTGGGGACTCAAAACCGCCGAACGGCTGGTCGCCCTGCTGCTGCACGGCCACTCGCCGGGTCTGCTGGACGCGCAGCGCCTGCGCTGAATGCGGAATGCGGATTGCGGAATGCGGATTGTGGGAGGGGGATCCGCCCCGCGACAACGGTGACACTGACCGTCGATCCCCAGCCCAGAGGCCACACACGCTTGACAGTGACGCACGGCCCGTACACCGAAAGGGCCGGCGATCAGGCCGAACGGCAGGGCCATATCGCCGGCTGGCAACAGTTTTTGCCGCAGTTACAACAGGTTATAGCCGAGAACCGACAATAGGCCCGCAAGCAATGGTGGGCGATAGCCCGCCGCTAGAAAGACGAAACAGCCATGACCGATCCCACTCCCCGCACCGTCCTCCTGCCGCAAGGCCACAGCACCACCCTGGCGGAGGCGCTACAGGAGCCGCTGATCCCCGGCCCGCACGTCAGCGAGGCGGCGATCCAGTTGAGTGCGCCGGCGGGCATGGCGTTTGCCGCCCATGCGCCATCGGGCCACGAGTTGGTGTTGGACACCGCCGGCGATCCGGGGCAGGACAGCGGCTTCCGCCCGCTCGAACTGCTGCTGGTGGCGTTGGCCGGCTGCACCGGCATGGATGTGATCGCTATTCTGCGGAAAAAGCGCCAGGTGGTGACCGATTATCGGGTGCGCGTGGCCGGGGTGCAGGCGCAGGAGCATCCGCACGTCTACACAGAAATCGTCGTGCAGCATATCGTCAGCGGGCCGGCGCTGGACCCGGCGGCGGTGGCACGGGCGGTGGAACTCTCAGCCACTAAATATTGCCCCGTGAACGCGATGCTGGCGCGCGCCTGCCCGGTCACGCACCAGTATCGGATCGTCAGTACCACCGCGCCAGGGTAAACGCCGTTAGGGAGCGGTGACTTTGGCGACCGCTTCGTCCATCGAGGCGCGGCTCAAGCCACCCTTCGCCACGTACTGCACGATACCGTTGCGGTCCACAAAGACGTGCGTGGGGATAGCGCTGGCATCATACTGGAGTGACATCGCCGCATCATGATCGATCACAAAGTTCCAGCTATAGCCACCCTGATTCACGTAGTTTTTCACCGTAGAAGAGTCTTCCTTAAAATCTACGCCGAGGATTTCGATCTTATCTTTATGCTGCTGCCAGACCTGTTGCATTTCGGGCATTTCGCCGCGGCAGGGCGGGCACCAAGTGGCCCAAATGTTGACCCAGACCGGTTTGACCCCCCGATAGCTGCTCAACATAATTTGGCCCTTGCCGTCTAGCCGGTCCAGCGTGAAATCGGGCGCACGGTTGCCCACTTGCACGCCGATGGGAATGTCCGTGTTGACCGGCAGCGGCTTGGCGATCTTGGGCGTAAGCATCAGCACGCCCAGCAGGGCCACGACCAGCAGGCCGGCCACCATCGAGACCACGACCGGCATCATCGAACTGCGTGGCGCGGGTTCGTCGTCTAGCTCGTCATCCTCGACGACGGCCTCTTGATACTCAGTATCTTGCTGTTGGGCATCTTGATACTGTGATTGCGTACTCATAGCACGGTTGGCGCAAGCCGGCAAGGACGGTGCGCCGCTCCTTTCGTGTGACTAGGGCGCTGCCAGTAGCGCCTTGACCGCCTGTTCCATCTGCGGGCGTTCAATGCCGCCGATGACAATGTACTTGATGATGCCGTCGCGGCCCACAAACAGGTGGGTGGGCAGGCCGGCGACGCGATATTGGTGCGACACGGCGCTGTTGAAGTCCATTGCCATCGGCCAACTATAGCCGCCACTGCTGATAAACTTTTGCACCGGCGCAAGGGGTTCTGCGTCGTCCACGCCGATGATTTCCAGCCCCTGGTCCTTATACTGCGCGTACAGTTCTTGCATCTGCGGCATTTCGATTTTGCAATGCGGGCACCACGTTGTCCAGAAGTTGAGCCAGACCCACTTTTGCCCGCGATAGCTGCTCAGGGTGACGCTGCCGCCGTCAGGCCGGGTCAGCGTGAAGTCGGGAGCCGGCGCGCCGATTTTGATGGAGCCATAGGCCGGTGCCGCCGCGCCCACTGGGGCAGGTGCGCCCGGTGCCGCTGGAGCCGCCACGACCGGGCCGTTCGGCGTGCTGGCTGGGGCGGGGGTCAGCAGGATGCTAACCAGCAGCCCGCCCACCAACAGCGCGGCCACGCCGGCGACCACGAAGGGCAGCCAGGCCGCCGCCGAGCGCGCCGGGGCCGGCGCATCTACCGGATATTCGTGGTCAGGAGTTGTCATACACGCCTCACTTGGGCAAGCGCAATCTGCGATTACGCCTGCGTTCGATCTACTACCGCTATTATACTACAGAGAGCCGGTCTGACACAAATCTCCGCCGACCCCGACCTAACCCCCCAACCCCCTTCCCTACGAAGGAAGGGGGAGTCTAAGCAGCAGGGGTCATCATGGTAGGGATCAGACCAGAGGATCCTCCATCTATAGTCATTCAGATAATGCTCTGGAGCGTAAGTTAAGAGGAGTTCGCACCCCCAGGTGCGAACGACACGCCGCCCTCGGAGTTCGCACCTGGGGGTGCAAACTCCTCAGTTGGTGGGGCCACTCGCATCTCCAGATCATTATCTGAATGACTATAGCTCCCCCTTCCTTCGTAGGGAAGGGGGTTGGGGGGGTTAGGTCCGCCAAGCACCGGCTTGCAGCGGGCGGGCGGCGCGGGTATAATGGCGGGGCCGCCCCACAGGTCCGGCGCATTGGATAGGACAGGATGAGGAGGAATATTCCCGATGGATGCAGAATTGGCCCCCCCCGCCGAGCCACTGGCCGACACGCGCTGGGCCTTGATTTTGGGCGCGTCGAGCGGCTTTGGCGGCGCGACCGCTATCGCCCTGGCTGAGGCCGGCTTTAATATTTGCGGCGTGCATTTGGATATGCGCTCGCGCATGGCCGGGACGGATGAGATCCGCCGCCGCATTGAGGCTACCGGGCGGCAGGTCGCGTTTTTTAACGTCAACGCCGCCGACCCGGAAAAGCGCAAAGAGGTGCTGGACGCGATGGAGGCCAAGCTGGCCGGCGACGGCTTCCGCGTGCTGCTGCACTCGCTGGCCTTCGGCACGTTGCAGCCGTTCGTCACGGTGGAAGGCGATCAGAAGCTGATCAGCCAGAAGCAGGTGGACATGACGCTCGACGTGATGGCCCACAGCCTGGTCTATTGGACGCAAGACCTGATGGCGCGCGGGCTGTTGCGGCGCGGCAGCCGCATCCTGGCGATGACCAGCGGCGGCGGCAGCCGGGTCATCCCGACTTACGGCGCGGTGTCGGCGGCCAAAGCGTCCCTGGAGTCGCATATCCGCCAATTGGCGATGGAGTTGGCTCCGCAGGGCATCACCGCCAACGCGATCCTGGCCGGCGTGACCGATACGCCGGCGCTACGCCGCATCCCCGGCAACGAGCGCATCATTGAAGGAGCCACGCGCCGCAATCCCGGTGGGCGGCTGACCACGACGGCCGATGTGGCGCGCTTCATCGTGATGTGGGCGGGGCCGGGATCGCAGTGGGCCACCGGCAACGTGCTGCACGTAGACGGCGGCGAGGAGATCGTGGCCTAACGCCCGCGCCATGCGCCGCCTGTCCCGCCTGCCGATCCTGCCCGCCCTGTTGCCCGCCGCCGGCGCGGTGGTCCTCTATGGGCTGACGCTGTCGCCGACGATCAACTTTCTCGATAGCGGCGAACTGACCACAGTCGCCTGGACCGCCGGCATCGCCCACCCGCCGGGCTATCCGCTCTACACGCTGATCAGCAGCGCGTTCATCCACCTGCCGTTCGGCGAGCCGGCGTGGCGGATGAACCTGCTGTCGGCGTTGTTCGGTGCGCTGGCGGTGGGCCTGTTCTATCGGCTGGTGGCGATGAACGACCTCTCCCCCAACCCCTCCCCTACGAAGGGAGGGGAGCAGGACGGACGACGCGCCGACCCCACTCCCTGCCCCGCCCCTGAAGGGAGAGAGGGGTCCGAATCCGTAAACTCCCCCTTCCCTACGAAGGAAGGGGGTTGGGGGGTTAGGTCAGGCGCATTAGCCGCCGCCGGGCTGTTAGCAACCAGCCTAACCTTCTGGAACTGGGCCACCCAAGCCAAGATGTATACGCTGCACTTCGCCTTCGTCGCCGCCCTATTTGGTCTCGCCCTGCACGCCCGCCGCGCCCTAATCGCGGAAATGGGAGGCCGACCCCACCCCCCAACCCCCTCCCCTAAAGGGAGAGGGGGAGCGAACCGACCTCTCCCACCGACCCCCTCTCCCTTTAGGAGAGGGGGAGTGAGCCGACCGATCCCCCGCCAAGCCAACGCCGCCAAAACCGCCCCACCCGCAACAACCGTCACCATTCCGCAATCCGCACTCCGCAATCCGCAATCAGGAGTTCCGCAATCCGCACTCCGCAATCCGCAATCCGCAATCCGCCTGCTGGCGTTCGTGCTGGGGCTGGCTGTGACCAATCACAGCACGACGTATCTGCTGCTACCGGGGCTGGCCGTGCTACTGCTGGCCCCGTTGCCGGGCGGGCGCTGGCCGCTGCGCCGCCTGTTGCGTGACGCGCCCGCGCTGCTGGCCTGCGGGCTGGGGCCGCTGCTGCTCTACGCCTACCTGCCGCTGCGCGCCGGCATGGAGCCGCTGATGAACTGGGGATCGCCCAGCACGTTCGGCGACTTCTGGCGGCACGTCAGCGGCTGGCAGTTTCAGGTCTATATTGGGCAGCAGAGCGATCAATTGGGCAGCTATATACGCGATGCGGCGGTGTTTGCGCTCAACCAGTTCGGCTGGGGGCTGACCGCGCTGCTGCTGGTGCCGTTGGGGGCGGGCTTGGTCCGCCTCTGGCGCACAGATCGCGTGCTGTTGGCGGCGACCGCGCTGACGGCGGCGGTGGTGGTGCTGTTCACGCTCAACTACCAGATCCGTGAGGTGGTCGTCTACTACGTGCCGGCCTATATGATGGCCTTGTGGTGGGTCGGCCTGGGCGTGGAGGGGGGAGTTGCCACGCTGCGCGCCCGCCTGTCCGCGCTGCGGCTGGCCCCGGCTTGGGCGCTGGGGGCGCTGCTGCCCTTGTTGGCGTTAGTCGCCAACTGGGGCGCGGCGGGTCACCAGGGGGACTATCTGGAAGAACGCTATGTGCAAAACGCCTTCGCCAACTTCCGCCCCAACGCCGTGGTGGTCACGGATAACTGGGATCTGGTATCGGGCGCGTATTATCAGCAGTGGGTGCGCGGACAACGCCCCGATGTGACGCTGGTGGACACCTCGCTGCTGCGCTATCCGTTTTATGTCAACTACCTGGAGCGGCAATACCCGGCGCTGGTGGCGAAAGTCCCGCCGTGGGCCGCCTACAAGGCGCTGGACCGCCACTGGGCCGACAACAGCACCGGCTTCACACAGGGCCAACAGTTGACCGACCTCTATCTGGGCGTGATCAACGGTCTGCTCGACAACAGCGGCCGGCCCGGCTACATCGTCTACCCCGACCAAGCGATCCCCGACCCGGCGGCTGCGGCTGGGCGGGCCTCACCCGAAGGCAGCGTGCTGGCCCGCCACGCCGCGCAACTGGTGCCTGACGGCCTGGGCTACCGCATCGCGCCCGATCCCAGCGACCGCGCCATCCGCGACCCGGCCTTCGACCTGCGCGGCCTGCTCACCGACCCCGTGGCGCTTGACGAAGTAGCCTACTCCGTCACCTGGGTCTACCCGCACGCCCTCGACACCCTCGCCGCCGCCCTGCAAGCCTCGCCCACCCTCACCGACGGGCAACTCGCCGCCCGCCTCGCCGCCCAGGCCCAGGCGCTGGCCCCCTTCGCCGCCAATCCGCAGTCCACGCCGCGCCTGCGGTAGGGGCCAGGGGTCGGGGGTCGGGGGTCGGGGGTCAGGGACGGGGGTTGCTGATTATCGGCAGACGAGAGACCAAATACGCAATACGCAATACGCAATGTGTCTGATAGCGTGCAATTATAGGAGGGTGGCTCCGCCCCACGACCGTGACGGGCGACCGACCGGCCACGAATGGGGCCACGAATACACGAATGCGGCCGGCGACCTCCGCAGCGGGGGGCGGGCCTCGGCCTAGCACGCGCAGCCCGTACCCACCC
>JALYUO010000148.1 GCA_030853735.1 Chloroflexota bacterium | reverse complement strand
ACATAGTTCGGTGGTAGCGGCCACGTTGCACGCAGTTGCCCCATGCGGTCCCATTGCTGCAACCGGCTGTGGGCCAAGTCTACGATATACAAGTGATCGCTGCTATCCACCGCCAGCCCGCAAAAGCGCGACTCCACTTCGCCGCCGGCCAGGGGATCGCGGCTGCGGCCCGGCGGCTGGATACCCGGCCCCGGCGTGCCCAGCGCGCCCGCCGCGAAGGGCCGCAACACACCTAACGACCGTCCGGCGCTGTCGAAAATCCAGATCAGGTCGCGTTCCGCATCACTAGCATAAACGCGCCCGGCGGAATCTGCGGCCAGCCAGAGCAGCGCGGCCCCCGCCGGACGCACCCCCGGCCGGGTTAGCCCCCAGGCCAGCGCGCCCGCCGCCACGCCTAGCAGCAGCAGCGCGCCCAGCGCCCACCGCCGGCGCGGGGTTACGCGAGCCGGCTGCCCAGCCATAGCCCCCCGGCCGCTGCGGCTAACCCCAACCCCATGCTGCCCAACGCATTGGCGAGCGCCGCCCCGATCCGGCCGGTTTCCAGCAAGCGCACGGTGTCATAGGTGTAGGTCGAAAACGTGGTGTACGCGCCGAGGAAGCCAGTCACCAGCAGCAAGCGCAGGGTGGGATCGGTCTCGCCCCGTGCGAGGATCAGCGCGAGGATCACGCCAACCAGCAAGCTGCCGCTGAGGTTGATCACCAACGTGCCCCACGGAAAGGCCGGCCCCCAGCGTTCGACAAACCAGGTGGTCAGCCAATAGCGGGCATTCGCGCCTCCGGCTGCGCCCAGCGCGATCAGCAGCGAGTCGAGCAAAGGGTTTCGCATACCGGCTTTATACGCCAAGCGTGCGGCCCCGTCAAGGCCGTGGGGGGCGCGGACCTAACCCCCCAGCCCCCTTCCCTACGAAGGAAGGGGGAGTCTACGCCGTGCTGGTCGTTAAAGTAGACATCGCGGTGTAGTCCGTCGTGCTCCCCCTTCCTTCGTAGGGAAGGGGGCTGGGGGGTTAGGTCCGCCGTCGGGAAGGGGGCTGGGGGGTTAGGTCCGCGGCACCCTCCGTCAAGACCTCGGTTGCCAAGCGGCGGACCAGGGTGTACACTAGGGACAACGGCCCAGCGGTGGGTCGGCGGCCTGTCACCCCTCAACGGCGAGGAGCGCACCCCCATGTTTTTGCAACAGTTTTACGTCGAAAGTCTCGGTCATTATTCCTACCTGATCGGCTCCACCGATGCCGGGGTCGCCTTTGTGGTCGATCCCAAACGCGATATTGGCGATTATGTCCAGACGGCGCAGGATCTTGGGCTACGGATCACGCACATCCTGGAGACGCACCTGCACAACGATTATGTGTCGGGCAGCCGTGAGTTGGCGGCGGCCTGCGGCGCAGTCATCGGCCACAGCGCGGCGGCCCAGTTGCGCTACGACCACCAGCCCTTGCGCGACGACGACCGGTTGCATTGCGGCGAGTTAGAAGTGCGGGTGCTGGAAACGCCCGGCCACACGCCCGAACACCTCTGTTACTTGGTCTATGACACCAAACGCAGCCCGACCGTGCCCGCCCTGATTTTCAGTGGCGGCGATTTGTTGGTGGGGTCGGTGGGCCGGCCCGACTTGCTTGGCCCCGAACTGGGCGCGAAACTGGCTCCGCAACTCTACGATAGTCTGCACCACAAGATCCTGCCGGTGGGCGATGCGGTGGTCGTGCTGCCGACACACGGGGCCGGCTCCTCGTGCGGCGCAGCCATCTCCAGCACGCGCACCTCAACCATCGGCTACGAAAAGGCGACCAACCCCTACTTGCAGCACGACAGCCCGGCAGCGTTTGTGCGCGCTATCTTGGGCAACCAGCCGACGATCCCGGCCTACTATCCGCGAATGCGCCCGATCAATCAGAGTGGTCCGCCACTCGGCGCGCCGCCCGCCCCGCCGTCCCTCGACCCCACCGCCTTTGCCGCGCGCATGGCGCATACGCAGACGACGGTGGTAGACACTCGCGATGCGGCGGCTTTCGGCGCGGGCCATATTCCCGGCGCGATCAATGTTGGCCTCGATAACCGCTTCACTACCTGGGCCGGCTCGACGCTGCCCGCTGATCATGCGTTGCTGCTGGTCGTCGCCGCGCCGGGGGACGTAGCCACCGCCCTGACCCAACTGCATCGCATCGGCCTGGCGCAGGTCGCCGGCGTGTTAGCCGACGGCATGACGGCCTGGACCGCCGCCGGGCACCCCGTTGCCACCGTGCCGCAGATCAGCGTGACCGACCTGAAGGCGTTGCTGGACACGGGGGCGCTGGTGCAGGTGGTGGATGTGCGAAACGCCGACGAATGGCAGACCGGCCACATCGCCGGTGCGGTCCACTACCTCGCCAATCGCCTCGCCGACCGCGCTGCCGATCTACCGGACGACCGCCCGCTGGCTGTGATCTGCGGCGGCGGCTATCGCTCCAGCCTCGCCGGCAGCCTGCTGCGTCGCCAGGGCTACACCCAGGTTCACAACGTCACCGGCGGCATGGAGGCGTGGCAGGCACAAGGCTACCCGACCACATCCTAATGCGGAATGCGGAACGGACGACAACACGGAGACACGGAGACACGGAGGTTGTAAGAGTTAGGTGGATCTATTCAGCCGTCGGGTAGCGAAAACTGTCATTCTGAACGCAGTGAAGAATCTGCTGCCATATGATCCCGTATGATGCCGACGACTCGCTTCACCAGAGTACGCCTGCGGGTGGGCGGAGCAATCACCCCAACCGATTCTGAACGCAGTGAAGAATGA
>JALYUO010000127.1 GCA_030853735.1 Chloroflexota bacterium | reverse complement strand
GCCCTACCCCGCCACCGACATCCCGCTCACGGTGGGGCCGACCGCGACCCCGCGCTGACCGGCGGGAACGGGGTGACAGGGGTGAGGCAGCGGTTCCCGTCCAGCATACGCAGTTGTGCCTAGCTGGACGGGAACCCGGCGTACTACGCAATACGCAGTACGGCTAAAAGCCCAGCTTGTCGCGCAGAGCGGGCAGCAGGTCGGCGATAGGCACGCGGATCTGGGCCATCGAGTCGCGCTCGCGGATCGTGACGGCGTGGTCTTCGAGGCTGGTGAAGTCCACCGTGATGCAGAGCGGCGTGCCGATCTCGTCCTGGCGACGATAGCGTTTGCCGATGGCCCCGCCCGTCTGGTCATACTGGCTCATGTATTGGCGGCGCATCGTGCGGTGGATCTCCTGCGCCAGCGCCGTCAGCGGCTCCTTTTTGGAGAGCGGCATGATCGCCACCTTGATCGGCGCGAGTTCGGGATGCAGGCGCAGCACCACGCGCGTGTCGCCGGTGGCCTCCACGCGCTCTTCGCGGTAGGCATCGAGCAGGAAGACCAGCGTGGCGCGATCCGCGCCCACCGCCGGCTCGATCACGTAGGGCAAGACGTGCGTCTTGGTCTCGTCGTCGAAGTAGCGCAGGTCTTTGCCACTGGCCTGTTGGTGCTGGGTCAGGTCGTAGTCGCCGCGATGGGCCACGCCTTCGAGTTCGCCCCAGCCCATCGGGAATAGGTACTCGATGTCGGCGGTGGCCTTCGAGTAGTGCCCCAGTTCGGCCTGCTCGTGGTCGCGCAGACGCAGGCGCGTGGGGTCCACGCCGAGGCGCGTGTACCAGTTGAAGCGTTCCTCGCGCCAGTGCGCGTACCACTGGATGTCCTCGCCGGGTAGCACGAAAAACTCCATCTCCATCTGCTCGAACTCGCGCGTGCGGAAGATAAAGTTGCCCGGCGTGATCTCGTTGCGGAACGACTTGCCCTGTTGGGCGATGCCGAACGGCAGCTTGCGCCGCATCGAGCCTTGCACGTTGAGGAAGTTGACGAAAATGCCCTGCGCGGTTTCGGGGCGCAGATAGGCGACCGCTGCATCCTCTTCCACCGGGCCGACAAAGGTCTTGAACATCAGGTTGAAGTTGCGCGGCGCGGTCAGTTCGCCACCGCAGTTGGGGCAGCGGGTGCCCTCCACATGGTCGGCGCGGAAGCGCATCTTGCACTGTTTGCAGTCTACCAGCGGATCGCTGAAGTTGGTGAGGTGGCCCGACGCTTGCCAAACTTGCGGGGCCATCAGGATAGCCGAGTCGAGGCCCACCACGTCGTCGCGCTCCTGCACCATCGCCCGCCACCACGCCGCCTTGACGTTGCGCTTCAGCTCCACCCCCAGAGGGCCGTAATCCCAGGTGCTGGAAAAGCCGCCGTAGATTTCGGACGACGGGAAAACGAAGCCGCGCCGTTTGGCGAGGGCCACAATCGTCTCCATCGCGACCGGGTTGGTCGCCACCTGCGCTTGCACCGGATTGTCCATTGCTGTGTTCCTCCTCTATTTGGATCATCCGGCGAGGGCAACAAAAAAGCCCCCGCCCCATACTAGGGACGAGAGGCCACAGCCGCCCGCGGTTCCACCCTACTTGGTCGCCCACGCGGACGGCCCACTTTCAGCCCATGCGCGGCCCGGCTCAGGAGCGCCCTTCACGATCCCGGCTGTACAAGGCTTGCACGGTCCCCTGCTCGCTGCCCAACCCGTGGCTCGCTACTCTTCTCCGTCACAGCCGATCTCCCGGCGGCGCTGGCTATGCGCTCAGTATAGCGCATTGGCTTAGACGGCGCAAGGGGCCATTCGGCGTATTTTGATCCGTGTAGGACTCGACGATTCTGATCTGTGTAGGGCCGCGAAGGGCCGCGAAGGATCACGTAGCGGTTTGATCCACGAAGGGCCACGAAGAATCACGAAGAACGGTACAGAGACAGCCGGGAATGTGGTGGCGTAAAGGGGTATAATGAGCGATGAACCTTGGCCGTTGGATCAGCCCTCGTTATTCGTGTATTCGTGTCTATTCGTGGCCTGCTTGGGTGGAGTAGGTACGAGTCAGGGAGGAGAAGCCCCATGATGCCCCACCGTTTTTCCATTGGGCTGTTGGCCTTGCTCACGCTGGCGCTGCTGTGTCCGGCTGGGGGGGTGGGTGCGTCCGGGTCGTCTATCGGGCGCAGCATCGCCATCTATAGCCCCTATGCCGGGGGACCGGCAGTGGCCGGCAATCACCTGCTGGTGCAAGTGACGATTGCCGAGTTCCGCCTGGATGGGCTGACGATCAACCGACCTCCTGCGCCGGGTGTGGGTTACTGGGCCTTGCAGGTAGATGGGCA
>JALYUO010000117.1 GCA_030853735.1 Chloroflexota bacterium | reverse complement strand
GGGATAGATCGGGGTGCGACGAGCTAATCGCGGCCAGGAGGTCGCTCCCACAGTCCGCAATTCCCAACCCAGTTTGTGGGCGCGAGAACACTAGAATCCTGTCCTTATTTCACACCCTGTCTCTCGTCTCCCGTCCCTATTCCGCAATCCGCAATCCGCAATCCGCATTCCGTTCACTCCCACTCAATCGTGGCCGGTGGCTTGGAAGTGATGTCGTAGACCACGCGATTCACGCCGGGCACCTCGTTGACGATGCGGTTGCTGATGCGCCCCAATACGTCGTAGGGGATGCGCGCCCAGTCGGCAGTCATGCCGTCTACGCTGGTCACAGCGCGGATGGCGATAGCGTGGGCATAGGTGCGCCCATCGCCCATCACGCCCACGCTTTGCACATTGGTCAGCACGGCAAACGACTGCCAGATGGCGCGCTCCAGCCCGGCGGCGCGCAATTCGGCCTGCATGATGGCATCGGCCTGTTGCAGCGTTGCCACCCGCGCCGCCGTGACCGGCCCCAAGATGCGGACGGCGAGACCGGGGCCGGGGAACGGCTGCCGCCAGACGATCTCATCGGGCAAGCCCAGCTCGACCCCCACCGCGCGCGCCTCGTCTTTGAACAGATAGCGCAACGGTTCGATCAGGCGAAACTGCATATCGGCAGGCAGCCCGCCTACGTTATGGTGCGTCTTGATGCGCGCCGCCGCCTTGCGCTCCGGCGTGGCGCTCTCAATGATGTCGGGATAGAGCGTGCCCTGCGCCAGAAACGGCACCGCGCCCAGCGTCTGGGTGGCCTCCTCGAACACGCGCACAAACTCGGTGCCGATGCGCCGTCGCTTCTCCTCCGGGTCGCTCACATCGGTCAGCCGCGCCAGGAAGCGATCCGCCGCCTGCACGACGCGCAGATCGATCTGGAGATGGCGGCCAAACGTCTCCTGCACGCTTTGCGCTTCGCCCGCGCGCAGCAAGCCGGTATCCACAAACACACAGGTCAGTTGATCGCCGATGGCCCGGTGCAACAGGGCGGCCACTACCGCCGAGTCCACCCCCCCGCTTAGGCCGCACAGCACCCGTGCGTCGCCCACTGTGCGGCGGATGCTCGTCACGGCCTCCTCGATAAACGCGGCGGGCGACCAGTCGGCGCGCAACCCGGCCACGCCAAATAGGAAGTTGGCGATCAGGGTTGCGCCCTGCGGCGTATGCGCTACTTCGGGGTGGAACTGGATACCGTAGATCGGCGCGCTGTCGCCTCCGGCGCGCCCCATGGCGGCAAACGGTGCATTGCCGCTGGCCCCCAGCACGGTGAAGCCGGGCGGCGGCGCATCAATATGATCGCCGTGGCTCATCCAAACAGGGAAAGGGTCGGGCAGGTCAGCCAGTAAGGGCGATTCCGCCCCGGCTTGCGTTTTGGTCACTTCCGCCGGGCCGTATTCGCGCCGATCTGCCGCGACCACCGCGCCGCCCAGGTCGTGCGCCAGCAGTTGCATCCCGTAGCAAATGCCTAGCACCGGCACGCCGTCTGTCAGCACATAGCCTGGCAGGGTCGGTGCGCCCGGCGCATAGACGCTGGCCGGCCCGCCCGACAGGATATAGGCTTTGGGGGCTAGGGCCGCTGCCTGTGTCGCCGGCGCGTCCCACGGCAGCATCTCGCAATACACCCCTGCCTCGCGCACGCGACGCACGATCAACTGACTGGTCTGTGCGCCATAGTCTATGACCACCACGGTGTCATGGCCGCTGGGGTGCGGCGCAAGCGGCGCGGCAGCGGGGGCAACGGGCGCGATAGGCGCAGGGTTCACGGGTTTCCTCCTGTGGCAGTGGGCGGCGGGCCGCTCCCCGCGCCGGGGCGCGGTTCGGCGCATTATACCATAATGGGGTGCTGGGCGACCTAACCCCCCAACCCCCTTCCCTACGAAGGAAGGGGAAGTCTACACAGCGGTGGGCATTCCATAGTGGGGATCGCCTTATCATCCGTCTAACTCCTCCTTCCTTCGTAGGGAAGGGGGTTGGGGGTGAGGTCGTACCCTAGCGGGATCGCCGTCGTGCGCCTAGAATGCCGGTGCCCGCCAGGACCGCCACCGCCAGCGCGATCCACGACGCTATAGAACTGCCGTCTGATCTGCCGGTCGGTGGGGGAGTCGGAGTGGGCAGCACGGGGGTGATCAGGGCGGCGACCGGGGCGGTCGAGGTGACGGTGGGTGGCGCGACGACTGCGGTAGGCGGCACGGGGGTGATCGGGGCGGCAAACGGGGCAGTGACCGGGGCGGCGGG
>JALYUO010000115.1 GCA_030853735.1 Chloroflexota bacterium | reverse complement strand
GCGACGGCGCACCAGGGCATCAATGGTCACGGCGGCCAGCAGCACCGCGCCGGTGATCATGAACTTGACCGGCGATTGCAGCGCCAACAGGTCCATGCCGTTGGAGATCGAACCGATCACCACCGCGCCGATCAGCGCCGCCCAGACCGTGCCACGCCCGCCGAACAGGCTGGTGCCGCCGATGACCGCCGCCGCGATGGAGTTGAGCAGGAAGTCGCTGCCGCCCGACGACTGGTTGACGGCCAGCAAGCGCGACCCAGCCATCACCCCGCCCACGGCGGCCAGCATCGAGCAGAGCGCGAACACCGCGATACGGATGTTGTCCACGTTGATGCTGGCCCGGCGTGCGGCCTCAGCGTTGCCGCCCACCGCGTAGAGATGGCGGCCAAAGGTCGTCCGCTTGGTGAGCGTGTTGAACAGCACGATGATCACGACAAAGATGATCACCCCCAACGGCAGCCCCCGGTCGGCGTTAAACACCGCCGTGGCGATCAGCACACCGATGGCGACCGCCACGACACGCGCGGCCAGCATCGCCCGCGAGGTGGCCGTCAGCCCGCCTTTCGCCCGCTGTTCACGCTCCCAAAAGGAGCCGACGGCATAGAGCAGGATAAACACGCCCGCCGCGATCCAGGCCGCCAAGCCGGGGTAAAAGGTGAGGGTCAGGCCGGTCAGAAACGGGTCGCGCAGGTTGATCGTGCCGGTATTGCCCAGCACCAGCAACTGCACGCCCTGCCAGCCGAGCAACCCCGCCAGGGTGACGATAAAGGCCGGCACGCGCAACTTGGTGATCCAGAAGCCGTGGATCAAGCCAATGACCACCCCGGCCAGGATCGCCAGCAGCACCGCAACCGGCCCCGGCAGCCCGTTCTTGACGTTCTGCACAGCCATGATCGAGGCGGTCAAGCCGCTCACCGCGCCGACCGACAGGTCAATCTCACCCAGCAGCAACACCAGAATGATGCCGACCGAGGTGATGCCCACCGCCACGATTTGCAGCATCAGGTTGGTCAGGTTGACCGGCGAGAGGAAGTTGGAGTTGGCCGACTGGAAGACGAGCCAGATTAGCACCAAGCCGATCAGCACCGGCAGTTGGCCCAGGTCGGCATAGGAGAGGCGGCGGCGCAGGTTGCCGACGGCGCTACCGGTCTCTTGCTGGATCAGGCGCGGATCGTTTGCCATCGTGCTCATAGCGTGCCCCCTACTGTTGCCCCGACCGGTTCGGCCACCGCATCCGTGCTGCCGAACTCCGCGCCGGTGATCGCCGCCACCACTTGCTGGTGGCTCACATCGCGCACCCCGAATGTGCCCCCGTTGCGACCCAGTCGCAAGACCTTGATGCGGTCCACGACCGAGAACACATCTTCCAGGTTATGACTGATCACAATGACGGCCAGCCCTTGTTCGCGCAGGCGGCTGATCAGGTCCAGCACTTGGCGCGTCTGAGCCACGCCGAGCGCGGCGGTCGGTTCGTCTAAGATCACCAGCTTGGGCTTCCACATCACCGAGCGGGCTACCGCCACCGACTGCCGTTGCCCGCCCGACAGCGACGCAATCAGTGTCCGCACGCTGGGGATCGAGACCGACAGGCTGCGTAGCACTTCGATGGCCCGCTTCTCCATCGCCACTTCGTCTATCGTGCCCATGATGCCGGGGATGATCGGGCGGCCCTCTTCGCGGCCCAGGTAGAGGTTCGCCACCACGTCCAGGTTGTCGCACAGCGCCAAATCCTGGTAGACGGTGGAGATGCCCAGCGCCAGCGCGTCTTTCGGCCCGCGAATCGTCACCGGCCGGCCCTCAAACAGGATCTGGCCTTCGTCTATGGGATGGATGCCGGCGATACATTTGATGAGCGTGGACTTGCCGGCCCCGTTATCGCCCACGAGGCCGACGACTTCGTTGGCGTAGACCTCAAGGTCCACGTTGGTGAGCGCCTGCACCGCGCCAAAGCGCTTGCTGATCCCACGCAATTCCAGCACCGGCGACTTTGCAACTTGTGCCATCGTGTTATCCTCTCTGATCCTGATTTTTGCCTAACTCGTTACTCCTCCGGCTTTTAGATAGCGCAATGGGGAGCGATTTGCTCCCCATTGCGTGACCCTACAGTTGACTTATGCCACAGTGTTACTTGATACCGGCAGCGGTGCAGGCTTGGGCGTACTCACTGGTGCAGATGTCACTGGCTTTCCAGAAGCCGTCCTTGACCACCGTATCGTTGACGTTGGCTTTGGTGACGGCCACCGGATTGAGCAGGATCGAGGGCACATCCATCTTGCCGTTGGCGACTTTGCTGCTGACCATACCCGCGTCGGGGGTTTTACCACCGAGCAGGGTGAAGGCCAGTTGCGCCGCTTGTTCGGCTTCGGGCTTGATGGCCTTGTAGATGGTCATGTACTGCTCGCCGACCAGGATGCGTTGGATGGCGGCCAGTTCCGCGTCCTGCCCGGTGACGGGCGGCAACGGAGACACGCCGGCCGCTTTCATGGCGGCAATCGCGCCGCCGCCGGTGCCGTCGTTGGCGGCCAGCACGCCGTCCACTTTGTTGCCCAGCGCGGTGAGGGCTTGCTGCATTTCGCCCTGCGCCTTGTCGGGCGACCAGTCGGGCGTGTCATACTCTTTGGCAATGTTCACTTTGCCGTCGAGGATGCTGTGCGCGCCCTTCTTGAACAGGGTGGCGTTGTTGTCGGTGGGTGAGCCGTTGATCATGACGACGGTGGGGTTGGTCTTGCCTTTGAGGGCATCCAACAGGCTCTGGCCTTGCAGCTTACCGACTTGCTCGTTGTCGAAGGAGATGTAGTAGCTGACGGCATCGCTGCCTTTGATCAGCCGGTCATAGGAGATGACCGGCACGCCTTTGGCTTTGGCGGCATCGGCAATACTGGCGGCGGCGGCGGAGTCCACCGGGTCGAGCACGAGGACTTTCGCGCCGTTGGTGAGCGCGGCCTCGGCCTGCTGTTGTTGGGCGCTGGCATCCTGGTTGGCATTGGAGTAGATCAGGTTCTTGTCCACATCAAAGCCGAGGGCGGCCAGCTTGGCCTTGAAGAGCGGCAGATCCTGGCTCTCGTAGCGCGCCGTTTTGGTCTCCGGCAGCAGGAGCGCGATCTTGCCCGCCGGGACTGCGCCGGTCATCGTGCCACCGGTGCTGCCACCGGCCATCACGCCGGCATCGGTGCAGGCTTTGGCATACTCGCTGGTGCAGATTTCGCTGGCTTTCCAGAAGCCGTCTTTGATCACGGTGTCGTTGACGTTGGCTTTGGTGACGACCACCGGGTTGAGCAGGATCGAGGGCACGTCCATCTTGCCGTTGGCGACCTTGTCCGCCGCCATGCTCGCGTCGGGGGTCTTGCCGCTCAACAGGGTGAAGGCGAGTTCCGCCGCTTGCTCGGCTTCGGGTTTGATGGCCTTGTAGATGGTCATGTACTGCTCACCAATCAGGATGCGCTGAATGGCGGCCAGTTCCGCGTCCTGCCCGGTGACGGGCGGCAACGGGTTTACGCCGGCGGCCTTCATGGCGGCAATCGCGCCACCACCGGTGCCGTCGTTGGCGGCCAGCACGCCGTCCACTTTGTTACCCAGCGCGGTGAGAGCTTGCTGCATTTCGCCCTGCGCCTTGTCGGGCGACCAATCGGGCGTGTCATACTCTTTAGCAATGTTCACTTTGCCGTCGAGGACGCTGTGCGCGCCCTTCTTGAACAGGGTGGCGTTGTTGTCGGTGGGTGAGCCGTTGATCATGACGACGGTGGGGTTGGTCTTGCCTTTCAGGGCATCCAACAGGCTCTGGCCTTGCAGCTTGCCGACTTGCTCGTTGTCGAAGGAGATGTAGTAGTTGACGGCATCGCTGCCTTTGATCAGGCGGTCATAAGAGATGACCGGCACGCCTTTGGCTTTGGCGGCATCGGCAATCGCGCCGGCGGCTGCCGAGTCGACCGGGTCGAGGACGAGGACTTTCGCGCCGTTGGTGAGGGCGGCCTCCGCCTGCTGTTGCTGGGCGCTGGCATCCTGGTTGGCATTGGAGTAGATCAGGTTCTTGTCCACATCAAAGCCGAGGGCGGCCAGCTTGGCCTTGAAGAGCGGCAGGTCCTGGCTCTCGTAGCGCGCCGTCTTGGTCTCCGGCAGCAGGATAGCGATCTTGCCCGCCGGGACTGTGCCGGTTGTCGTGCCGCCAGTGGTGGCGGTGGCGGCCATGGCGGGAGCCACGGTGTCCGTGGCGGCCATAGCGGGAGCCACGGTGGCGGTGGCGACCATGGCGGGAGCCACGGTGTCCGTGGCCGCCGGAACAACCGTCGCGGTGGCCGTGTCGGTGCCGCACGCCGTCAGCAGCAGCGCGCCGACCGTGACCAGCGACAACGCTGATGTAACCCGTTTCAATAACATTCTATTCCTCCAATTAAGTGTGATGGGGTTGCTAACACGCGAGACAGGTTCCTGCTCCAGGGATACAAAGGGTTATCCACCAGCCATGAGGAAGCCGCTCAGTGCGGCGGCGCTGCAGCACTTTGTATTATAGTGTAGCAGAAGCCGGCGGCCTCGTCAAGCGCATTGACATCCGACCTGATTAACCCGTATAATTGCGCTAAAGCCACCTGTTTGGCAACCCTTGATCAGGCCGCAGGTAAAGGAGACCCATATTTTATGAGCGATAACTGGTCTGACGACCGTGAGGATGACGAGGACGAGCTACCCCCGCCGCGTCGCACGGCCCCGCCCGCCCGTTCTGCGCGCCCAGTAGCGCGCCCGGCAACGGTGGAAAGCGGCGAAGACGACCTCCCCTGGTCACCGCCGTCGCGCGCTGCCGCGCCGCGTGCTGCCCGCCCCGCCGCGCAATATGAGGAGGAGGAGGTGTACGCGCCGCGCCGCGCCGCCGCGCCGCGTACTGCCCGCACGGCCCCACCCTCCCGCGCTTCCGCTACCACCGTGGCCGCCCGCCGCGCCGCCGCGCGCCCGCCCCAGCGTGATACCTTCCCCCTGGCGGTTAGCGCCGTCGTTATCGTCTTGCTGGTGGGCATCCTGGCGGTGCTGGTCTTGAACCGCAGCGATACCAGCGGCACAGCGACGATAGCGCCACCGGCAATTATCCCCACGACGGTGCCCAATGCGGCGGGCGCAACAGCGGCCACCGATGAGCAAGCGGCGGTGCCCCGCATCAACCTAGCCGACTTCAAAGCCCTCTATGACAACCCCGCCAAGCGTCCGCTGATCATTGACGTGCGGGCCAAAGACAATTACGACCAGGGGCATATTGACGGCGCGATTAGCTTCCCCGAAGCGGATCTGGATACCCGCTTCAAAGAGCTACCCAAGGACAAGCTAGTAGTCGCGTACTGCCAATGACCGGCTGAAAATGAAAGCGCCCGTGCGGCGCTCAAGCTACACACGACTTACGGTTATGGCTACGAGAATCTGAAAGTGCTGCTGGGTGGCTGGAATGCCTGGAAGTCGGCCAACTATCCGTCGATCATCGCTACGCCCGACCCGAACCCGCCCACCGCGTTGCCGAGTAACAACAAGGTCATTCCGCTCAACGGTACGCCGGGCCAGTTGCCGGCGGGCGTGCAGATCGTGACCCCTAAACCATAGCGCCCTGCCTGATCCTCACGAGCCGCCGGCCTTGCAAAAAGACCGGCGGCTTTCCCGCTTTCTTACCCGCTGTTTACCCGGTTTTGGTTTGACGCAGCCCTGGCGTTCAGGTATAGTAATCATGACATATCTGATCCACCGCCCGCGTGCCTAGCGGTGCTGCCCGGCCTCGGCTGGGCGCTCGGCCAGGGCCGCAGTTTGCAGAGGAACCGTTCGCTATGGCAAGCAAAACCCTGTCCACCACGCCGCCCGGCCAAGCCGTCATCCCGCGTCCCTCTCCCCTGCGGCGCTGGGCCCTTATCGGGCTACCGCTCTTAGCCTTGTTGCTGCTGGCGCTGGCAGGCGGTTGGTATCTCCAGGCGCAGGATGCGGCCAAGCGCATCGGCAGCGGGGTGCAGGTGCAAGACGTGCCGGTGGCGGGGCTGACCGTACCGCAAGCCGAGGCGGCGATCACGGCGCGCTATGCGGCGCCGGCCGATCAGCCGCTGGTGCTGACC
>JALYUO010000429.1 GCA_030853735.1 Chloroflexota bacterium | reverse complement strand
GACCAACACAGACCTGAAAGCCTAACCCCCATAAACGAGGCAGCAGGTATCAGGCATCAGGAGACGACCAACACAAACCTGAAAGCCCGACCCCCGACCCCCTACTGATAGCCGGGTGCGAGGGGGTCAGGGGTTAGGGAACGGGAATTAGAGGTCAGGCAGCAGGAAACGGACCCCCGACCCCCTACTGATAGCCGGGTGCGAGAGGCAACTCGGACGGTGCGGCTCCGGCGGCCAGTGAGGCCGTGAGCGCCAGCCGCAACTCAGCCAGCACGGTCAGCTCGATCAGGGCCAGGATCAGCGCGATCAGTAGCGGGGTGAGCGCCTGGGCCAGGGTCAGCACGCTGCCGGGCCGCCGGGCCAGCGTTGACACGACCAGCACATTGGTCATCGTCAACAAGGCCAGCAGCCCGCCCACACTGGCGAGAGTCAGCGGCCAATAGAGCCAGTCGCCGATGTGGATGTCGCGGTCGGCAGACAGCAACACGCCCACCACGACCGTGGCGACCACGAAATAAGCCAACAGTTCAAACGGCTGTTCCAGCGACCGTTCGCGCTGCACCCGCTCCTTGCGCCAAAAACTCTGATTGAAGATGGGGTACAGCACAAACATCAGCGCGATGCCCGCCAACACGCCCGTGACGAGGCGCAGCCAGTTGGTCGTCTCATAGAGCGCCGTCGCCCCCGGAATGGACTGGAAGGTAGAGTTGATGCCGTCCAGCACCATCGTGGCGAACATGAAGGCCAGCATCGGCATCAGGCGGGGCGCAGGCAACGCCCCAGCCAGCGGGTGCAACACCGTCAGCAACAGCAGCGCCGTGAGCGCGCCCAGATAGATGCCGCTACAGCGCGCACACAGCGGCATTTGGTGGCCGGCTAAGAACAGGCTGTGCGAGGCGATTTGGTGGCACACGCCAAAGCCGAGAAACTCCAGCTTATACTTGAAGGTGCCCGGCAACAGCAGCCCGGCCAGCGCGATCCCCACCAGTAAGGCCAGCGGGGCCAGGGGGAGGCGGAGCCGACCTCTCCCCCCAACCCCCTCCCCTGAAGGGGGAGGGGGAGTTAGACGACCTCTCCCCCCGACCCCCTCCCCTGAAGGGGGAGGGGGAGACGCAGCGATCCGATAGCTCCCCTCCCCCTTTAGGGGAGGGGTTGGGGGAGAGGTCGGCACACTCCCCTCGCTCATGGGATGGGGGCCGTAATCTGCACCGGCTTGCCGTAGTCGCTGAAATCTACGCTGACATAGGCCGTGCCGGTGCGCCCGCCGCTGGGTGCGAGGGTCAGGGTGGTCAGTTCGCGGGTCAACAAGCCACTGGCGCGGGCGATATAGAGATCAGCTTCGGCGGCGGTGTAGCTCACGCCGCCCAACTGCGGGATGACGCTCGGTTCCAGGGTCATGTGCAAGTGCCGGCTCGGCACGCCGTTGATCGTCTCGCCGGCCCCTTCGGTCACGTTGCCGGCGTATTGCAGCACGCCAATGATGCTCGACAAGTCAAAGCCGCCGCCGCTGCTGCTTTTTTGCCAGCCGGTGCCCAGCGTGGTGTTGTTGGCGTAGATGGTGGGGCCGATGGTCACGATCTCGCTGTTGCCGTCGGTGGCCTGTTGCACCAGATGGGTGCGGTCGGGTGCCTGATAGTCGCCGCTTTGCCGGGCGAACGGCACCAACAGATTGCCCGTCTTCAGTTGGATCAACGAGGCAAAGTGATAGCTCGGCGCGGCGGCTTGGCGGGCCAGCGCGGCGGTCAGCACGCTGGGCGGGCCGCCGTAGCGATATTGATAGTAGTGCTGGCCGATATTGCCCATCTGCACGCGCCATTGCGGGGCGTTGGCCGGCACATAGGTCAGCACGCGCCGCTCAAACGCCTGGATCAGCACATCGGTCGGCTTGCCGGCGATCTTCACGGTGGCCCAATAGGGTTCGCTGATCGGCAGGCCGGTGGCAAAGTTCCAGGGGTCGGATAGCGGCGCAGTCACCGTCGCCGTGCCGTCGCGCACCGGGCCACTGGCGTTCAGGAATTGCCAGAATACGCCGGCGATATTATGGCCGGTCTGCGCGTCGTAATGGGCCAATTTGGTCGCGTCCTGCGCCCGGCTTGGCGCATCATGCACGGCACCGGCCCGGTTGATCACCGCCGTCACCGCGCCGCCGCTGCGATCCGCCACCCGGTGGTCGCCGCGCGAGGTGTTGCTGACCGCCAGGAACGAGGCATAGGTCGGCGCATTCGCATCGTCGCCGTCCGAAGCCAGCGGGATGTCGGCCGGGGCGCGCTCCTCGAACTGGCTGAGGCCCGTCTGGATGCGCCCAGACACCAACTCAACCGTGAGCAGGCCGTTGGTAACAAACCACTTAGAGCTGCGGTCGCCCGCCGGGTCATTGATCTCCATGCGGCTCTTGTCGAAATATTGCACCAGATGCGACCCGCCGGGCAGCCCGGCAAACGGTTCGCGCACGATCATGCCCGGCTGCGGCCCCCAATACCAGGAGCGCCCAGCCTGCCCCGCCGCCACCGGCGCATCGGTGCGCGTCCACACCCGCTCAAAGGCCGCATCGGCATAGCGCAACGGCGCGGCCCCGCTGGGTGGCGCGCCCAGCCCCACGCTCAGGCCGGCGGCCAGCAGCAAGACTGGCCCCAGACGAGTAAATAGGCGGCGATAGATTGTCTTCATGAGGAAATAGCCTCTCTAGTGTCAGTGCCCGTTTACCGCAGGCGCAACCGCCCGATCTCTTCCATTATAGCCATTCGGCGGGGCAAAGAGCAAGGCTGATGCCTGACATCCGCGCACAACCCAGCGGGATTGGGCGTAACGCCGTTGGGGAAGTGTAGTGCCGCAATTCATTGTGGGGGCTGGGAGAAGTGTAGTGCCGCAATTCATTGCGGGGGCCGGCAACCCAATGCAGCTGCCATAGGATCACGCCCCCGGTTGAGCCATCCCTAACGAGTACGGGCGCACAGCCGTGCGCGACTACACCCAACAGATTCCTAGAACTTGCATTAGCAACAAAACAGGGACGGGTCCACGGACCCGCCCCTGACAGCCCGCGTAGGCGGGCTTCGTAGCTGTAGCCGCGACCTCGGTCGCCCCGCGACCTCGGTCGCCCCGTGCGCGCGCTACACTTCGGCCCCCAGGCCGGTGTTGGCGCGCACATTCAGTTCGGTGAACTGCGCTTCCGCACTGGGTTCGCGGCTCATCAAGGTGCCGAGATACGCGCCCAGGAAGCCGAGCGGGATGCTAACGATACCCGGATTGTTGAGCGGGAAGATCGGATTGGCCTGGATCAGGTGACGGGCGTTGCTGGCCGTGCCCGCCGGGTCAATGCCCATGATGCTGGGGCTGATGATGATCAGGGCCAGTGACGCGATCAGCCCAGTCGCAATGCCGATCACCGCGCCGTTAGTCGTGAACCGCTTCCAGAACAGCGAGAACAGGATCACCGGCAGGTTGGCCGAAGCCGCTACCGCGAACGCCAAGCCCACCAGGAAGGCCACGTTGAGATCCTTCAAGGCCAGCGCCAAGCCAATCGAGACCAGCCCCACCACAAAGGCGGCAATGCGGGCGACGCGCACCTCTTCGTCGTGCGTCTGTTCTTTGCCCCCGCGCACCACGTTAGTCCAGAAGTCATGGGCAAACGAAGTCGAGGCGCTGATCGTCAGTCCGGCGACCACGGCCAGGATCGTGGCAAACGCAATCGCCGAAATGAAGGCAAAAAACACCTCGCCGCCCAGCTTTTGCGCCAACAAGGGCGCGGCCATGTTGCTGCCGCCATTCTTGCCGATGAAATCACGGCCCACCAACGTCGCCGCGCCCCAACCGAGGAAGGTGGTCAAGATATAGAAAAAGCCGATGATCAACATCGCCCAGACCACGCTGACGCGCGCTGTCTTGGCGTTGGGCACGGTGTAGAAGCGCACCAGGATGTGCGGCAGCCCTGCCGTGCCCAACACGAGCGCCAGCCCCAGCGAAAGCAGATCGAGCGCGCCGTAAGGTTTCTGGAAAAAGCCCCCCTTGTAGAGCAGGCCGGGATCAAGGAAGTTTTTGACCACGACGGCTTTGGTCGTCGGGTCGGTGTACTGCACATGGCTCACCGCGTCGAAGAAGCGACCCAGGTCGAAGCCATAGTTGCCCAGCACCATCAGGCTGAGGATAATCGTGCCGCCCATAAGCAGGATCGCTTTGATGATCTGCACCCAGGTGGTCGCCAGCATTCCGCCGAACACCACATAGACGATCATCAGGATGCCCACACCGACCACGGCCGCTTCATAGCTGATGCCCGATGATTTGAGCAGCACTGCCACCAGCGTGCCCGCGCCAATCATCTGAGCGATCATATAGAAGATGCTGACCGTCAGCGTGCTGAGGGCGGCCATGGAGCGCACCGGGCGCGCCTGGAGCCGGTAGGCCAGCACATCGGCCATTGTATATTTGCCGGCGTTCCGCAGCGGTTCGGCCACGATCAGCAGCACGGTCAGATAGGCAACCAGGAAGCCGACCGAGTACATGAAGCCGTCGTAACCGTTGAAGGCGATCAGCCCGGCGATGCCCAGGAACGAGGCCGCGCTCATGTAGTCGCCCGACACGGCGATGCCGTTCTGCCACGCGGTCAGTTGGCGGTTGGCCGCGAAAAAGGCCGTCGAACTGGTGGTTTGCCGCGCCGCCCAGTAGGTGATACCGAGGGTGATAGCGATAAAGATCAGGAACATTATCAGCGCTGTAGACATGGCTATTGCCCTCCCCGCGCCGCGCGCAACTTGGCGATAATGCGTGCGGTCATGCCGTCAAACACCGCCGCTTGGCGCAGATAGACGAAGGCCAAGATCCAGGCCATCAGAAACTGCGATAGGGCGAACAGATAGGCGAGGTTGATCTGGCCCAGGATCTTGGTCTTCATCAGGTCGGGAGCCAAGCCCACCAGCAGCGGCAACAACAGGTAGTAGATCAGGAAAAAGATGGTCGCCGGCACAATAAAGCGCAGCTTCGCGGCCACCAGTTGGCGAAACTCGCTCATCGCGGCCACTTCGTCCCAGGCCGCCATATCACGATCTTCTTGCGCGGTCTGTTCGTGGGCGGGTTTGGCCCCGCCCTGGCCCAGCGGACTGATATCGGTCGCCGATCCGACCGTGGGGGTTAAATCCCGCCGTGCGGGACGGCCTGCGTTTGCTCCAGCCATGCTGCTACCTCCTTGTGATGCTCCTAGTGCCTCGGCAGAGATCGCAGCGCGGCGACCTCTGATTAAGCGCAGAGTATAGCAGGCTCCTGCACGGCTGTCAACGGGGTCTTTCTGACGCAACACGGAGACATGGAGACACGGAGAACGCTAACGGAGTGAGAATTACCAGGCGCGCTCAACGCACCGGCTACTTGCCTTTGGCTGCCATGCGGCCAAACACCGGGTAAGCAAACGGCTTGCCGAGCAGCACGCGCACCGCTGCCCACGCGCCATACACGATGCTCAACACAAACCACGTCACCCCGGTAATCGTCACCACAAATAGCAGCGGGCCCACAAAACCCCACTGCGGATAGATCGCCGCAAAGCCCAGCAACGTCCCGCCCAGCAGCAGATAGAGGATGTTGACCACCACGACGAAGCACTGGTAGCAGCCCGCCTGCTGGGCATGGTAGGCCACAAAGGGTGAGCGGCGGCTATAGAGCCAGATGCCCAGGTTGATCGCCAGCGTGATGACAAAGCCCACGCCAAACAACCCAAACAGGATCGCCGCGTGCGTCACCGCCGCCAACGTCGCATCGGTGGCCCGCCCGCCCACGGCGCGCACGCGGTCGGACGGTGACGGCGAATACGGCGCAATTGGTTGCATACTGGTTCCTCCTGCCGACCTATCCCTCTGTGTAGGTCGGACCGCGCAATGAATTGCGCCACTACAAGAACCTGACCCCTGATACCTGATACCTAAAAGTAACTGTTCCGTCTGGGGGCCGGCCGTCCCCGCATACGGAACGAATACCCGAATGACTGGGGAACCGAGGGCGAGCTAGAGATAGGGCCGGCAGCGGCGGGCGGAGCCGCCTCCTACAATCCGTCCATTAGCGGGCGGCAGGTTTACGAGACTGAACTGTTACACCTACAGGAGCTATTCATTGTCGCGGTTAGAATACACGCTCACCTCTATTGAGGAGTGGAGCACCCCTAGGTGCGGAACGTTGCCAGCCCGCAGG
>JALYUO010000086.1 GCA_030853735.1 Chloroflexota bacterium | reverse complement strand
CGTGCTATAATGAACGACGAGTAGTTATGTGGACCCGATCTCAGCCGGGCAGATCAGGCGGGGAGCGCCCAGGAGACCTCATGATGGATCACGCCGACGCGAACCTGCGCGATATGTTGCAACTGGGCATCAAAGCCGCGCAGGCCAAGCACAAAACCGAAGCCTACCAATTGTTGAGCCAAGTCGTGCGCCGCGATCCGGGCAACGAACAGGGCTGGCTTTGGCTGGCGGCCGTGGCTCCCACAGCGCAAGAGTCGCTGGATGCCTTCACCCGCGTGCTGGCGATCAATCCCGCCAACGAGCAGGCCCGCGTGGGGCAGCGCTGGGCCAGTGCGCGCCTCGCGCCGCCCGCCCCCACAGCGGCCCCGCCGGATGCGCCGTCCGCCCCGGCAGGCTTCCAGCCGGATGCGCCTGCACCCCCCTCACCGGCAAGCGGTCCAGCAACCGTCTTTGCGCCCACCACGGGCGCGGTGGCTGCCGAGGCCACAGCGGGCGCTGATCTGCCGTCTGCTCCCAGTGCGCCGCCCGCCGACACTTGGCGGGCCGCCGGCGACCTGACCGTGCAAGGCTCCGGTGTGAATTGGGACGACAGCGGAGCCGATTTAGACGGGCTGAATAGTCTTAGCGACCTCGATAGTGGATCATCTCAGGCCGGAGCGGTGACGTGCCCCAACTGTGGCGCGCCCGGTCAGACCGGCGCATATTGTACGCATTGTCACGGCCCGTTGGTACACCCCAGCACCGACGCGGGTCTCGATCCATCCTTGCGCGGCGTGGTCTACACCCCGAACGAAGCGGCGGCGCACGATGCGGCGGCAGAAAGTCACCCGCGTGACCTACCCGCCGAATACGGTCCTCTGCCGGTGCCCTACTCCGCTGCGATCCGCCCGGTGGGACGGCGCGCCAGCTTGATGCCGTTGCTGCTGGGCGGCTTGCTGCTGCTGGCCGGCCTTTTACTGGCCCTCAACGGCCTGCTGAAAACCGCCGGTCCCGACGAAGCGGCGCAGCAATTCTTCAAGGCCCATTTGCAAAAAGACTACTCGGCTGCCGCGCTGTTGCTAGATCGGACGCAGCAAGATGCCTATATGCCGACGAAAGACCTGCCCGATCTCAACCTGAACGCGGCGTTGGCCGGAGTGCCCGCAGCGGCATTGCAGCCGCCGGCCCCCCTGGCCGTATCACCCGACCCCAGCAAAGCCGGTAGCCAAGCCGAATCGTATATCACGATCCAGCCGCCCGGTAAGCCGCCCCTGCGTTATTTGGTGCATCTGACGCGCAATAACAGCGGGAAGTGGCTGATCGACGAGATACTGCCCGCCCCGTCTGTCCCGGCGGCGAATCCCTGAGCCGGTCCCATGAAACGAATACCACAGTTTTTCCGTTTATTACGGTAGAATACTGATAGAATCTTATAGCATCTTAACCAACCGCAATTTGCCACCGTCTATTTATCGAGCCGTTGCACAGAGGAGAAAACGCATTGCTGGAACCAAGCATCCTGACCCCCCCTGTGGAGTCGCCGGACGCGACCCTGGACCCCAATAGCCTAGCCCGGCTGGCCGTGGGCTTGGCCTCCGACAAAAAGGCCGAAGACATCCTGATGATCGACATCCACGCCCTGTCCAGTATCGCCGATTATTTTGTCATCTGCACCGGCACCAGTGACCGCCAAGTGCGCGCCGTGGCGAAAGAGATCCAGGAGCAACTGCGCCTGCACGGGGCGCGCCCGTTACATATCGAAGGCATGGAAGCGGCGAACTGGGTGCTGCTGGATTACGGGGCCGTGATCGTTCACATCTTTGACCCAGCGACGCGCGATTACTACCGGCTAGAAAAGCTGTGGGCCGAAGCGCCGCGCGTGCTGGTGGTGCAGTAGCAAGTGCCCGGCACGCCGGCTAAGGGAGATGCTCAATGCTGAGTATGGGTAGCACCGGGACACAGCCCAACTACTTGATGATCGGCCTAGTGCTGGGCACCGTGGCCGGCTTCCTGGTCGGCGCGCTGTTGATGCTGCAACTGGGCCAACAGACCGCCGGGGCCATGCACGACCTCTGGGTGCGTTGGCTCGGCGACCGCGAACGGGTGCGCTTCGAGTTGCTTGAACAATAGCCTGGCGCGTCATAGCCGGGGCACCGCACAAACGACACAATGCGGGACTACCTCGCTAGGTTGGTAGTCCCGCACTGTGATACGAACGCCCGTCAGCCTGCGAAGGCAGGCTTCGTAGCGGTAGACGCGGCTTGAGCCGCCCGGCCCCGCCCCCCCGCCCGGCCCCGGCTACTCGTCCCCCAGGTCCGCCGCGTCGCCGCCTGCGTCACCGAACGACGGCTCGATGTCGTCCATCACGCGGTCGGGATCTTCGCCGGATTCAATGCGGGTGAGCGCGCTGTCGAACTCCGGTCCCAGGTCTTCGCCGCTTTGCTGCTGCATCGTGCGCGCCCAGCGTGCCACACTGCGCGGATCTTCCTCGTCTACCCCATTGAGCATTTCGCCGAAGCCTTCGGGATCATTGCCATAGCCGCCATAGGCGTTTTCGTCGTCCAGATCGTCCACCGTGGTCGCGCCGCCGACGTTCGGATTGTCGCCCATGCGCCCGGCGCGGATAAAGCTGACGCGCGAGACCAAGCGTTGCAGGTGGGCTTGGCCGCAGCGGGGGCAGACCGCCGTCCCGGCTTGTGCTTGCGCCGCGCCCACGCTTTGGTAAAACAGGCTGACCTTGCGCCCGCAGTCGGGGCAGTGATATTCATAAATCGGCATTCCTAATTCCTCAATTCCTCAATTCTCTAGGCATCAGCAGCGGTGCCCGGTTGGCTGTCGGCCTTCATTGTACCATATCTGCGGGTGGTGGGGAGGCCGGACCGCTGCAGCGCCCTCGCAGAATCCGGCCCTGCCGATCTGCCGGCGGCAGCAGGAGCAGCCCCGACGGAACCGTTACGGGCATAGCTCCTGCTATAGCAGTTGCGCTACTGCCGACTGCTGCCGACTAAAGGAGCCGCCTCGTGACCGCTAAAAAAGCTGCGACAGATTCTGCCGCGCCATCCTACCCGCTGATCGTCTTGCTGCACCTCGGTTGGGATTGGGTGTGGCAACGCCCGCAACACCTGCTGACGCGCCTCGCCGCCCAGCACCCCGTCTTGTGTGTTATGGAGCCGTGGATTCACCCGGTTGACCACCCGCCGCTGCTCAATATCGAGCCGCGCGCGGGCAACGTCACCCTGGCCTGGCCGGTGTTTTCGCAGGAGCAGGCTGACGCGGCGGGCGGAGTTTACCAATTAGTCGGGCAACTGATTGATGCCCGCATTAAAAAGGAGAAGCTGGCCGACCCTGCCTACTGGCTCTATACGCCCCTGGCCGAGCCGGTGCTGGCCGGGCACGACACTGCGCTGGTGGTGTTTGATGCCATGGATGAGTTGTCGGCGTTCCGCTTCGCGCCGCCCGAACTGAAGGCGCACGAGGCAGCGTTGATGCAGCGCGCCGACTTGGTGTTCACCGGCGGGCAAAGCCTCTACGAGGCGCGCCTGGGCCGCAATCCGCACGTCTATTGCTTCCCTAGCGGGGTGGAGCAGGCCCATTTTGCCCAGGCGCTGACCCCCGCCATTGAGGTGCCGCCCCCGGTGGCCGACCTGCCGCAGCCGCGCATCGGCTATTACGGCGTGATTGACGAGCGGCTGGACCTTGACCTGTTGCGCCAAGTTGCCGCGTTGCGCCCGGCCTATCAGTGGATCATGGTCGGCCCGACCGCGAAGGTGAACCCCGCCGACCTGCCGCAAGCGGCCAATATCCACTATCTCGGCAAGCAGGAATACGCCGACCTGCCGCGCTTCCTCAAAGGCTTCGATGTCTGCATGATGCCCTTTGCGCTCAACGAAAGCACGCGCTTCATCAGCCCGACCAAGACGCTGGAATACATGGCCGCGCACAAACCGACCGTCTCCACCCCGATCCGGGATGTGGTCGGCCCCTATTCGCACATCGTCCGCATCGCCGACACGCCGGCGGCGTTTGTCGCCGCCGTAGATGCCGCACTGGCCGAGCCGGCTGTCGCGCGTAGCGCCCGCCATGCCGCCGAAACCGCCGTGCTGGCCCAATACGAATGGGACACGATTGCCGCGCAAATGCTGGCGCTGATGGATGCCGCCTATGTGGCGCGGTCCCAGCAGCGTTAAGCAGAATTATTGATCCACGAAGGACACGAAGGATCACGAAGATCGCTGGATTGATCCGCGAAGGGCCGCGAAGGAACGCGAAGGGATTTACGAATAGGGGCAAGTTCCAGGAACGTGTTGGGTAATTCCCGACCCACGAGCGCACAGCCGTGCGCGACTACTCGCCGAGCGCACAGCCGTGCGCGACTACCCGCCGAGCGCACAGCCGTGCGCGACTACAGCCAACAGGTCGCCGGCACTTGCCCTAGCTACCCGCTCACGCATACATTAAGCGCCCTTTGGCTTCAGGAATAGTACGCCCTAATTCGCGGGCCGTGTCTAACCACTCACCAATTACGACTTCGGCGTTTGCTAATGCCGCTTGATACGTCGTGCCATCGGCCATGCAGCCAACGAGTTCGGGTACTTCGGCGAGGAAGGTATTATCTTCACCACTCCAATAAATAATAATCTTATAGCGCACCATTGTTGCCTCCTAATCGCTGTCGGTGCTAACGTGTTCGCCGCGTCCTACGACGACGCTGAGGGCGTTGCTCTGGATCTGGATCGTGACCGGCGTGTGGGCGACCAGGCGGGCATCGCCGTGGACAGGGATGGGGCGGCGGCTGATGATGCGGACTTTGCTCGCCCGATAGTAACGTTGCTTGGGGTGGTAGATGCGGCGGTTGCGGGTGCCGCCGAGGTGCGGGTTAATGCGTTTGCCGCGCCCGAAAAACGCGGTGACGATATGGCGCAGGAACTCCCATTTGCTGAAGTTCTCGAACACGACCACGTCCAGGCGGTGGTCGTTGACTTTGGCATCGGGGGCCAGCGGGATCGAGTAACCCCAGTAGGGGCCGTTCGCCACCAGTACCATGAGTGCACGCACGCGCACCCGCCGCCGGTCCATATAGAGCGTCATGCGGTGGGGGCGGGCGCGCAGAAAGGTCCGCAACACCTCGAACAGCGTCATGTAGGCACCGCGATCCAGTTGGTTGAGCAGCGGAAACAGTTCGGCATCCATGCCGATGCCCGCCGTTTCGAGAAAGACGCGCCCGTTGGTCTCACCGATGCGCCCCACGTCAATGCAGCGCACTTCGCCCTCTTGCAACAGCCGCACCGCTCCTTCGACATCCGCCGGTATATGGAGCATCCGCGCCACGTTGTTGGCGCTGCCCAGCGGCACGATGCCCAGCACCATGGAGCTGCCGATTAGCCCCGCCGCGACCTCATCGGTGGTGCCGTCGCCGCCACAGGAGACGACCATATCATAGCCCTCGTCGGCGGCTTCCATCGCCAGCACGGTGCCGTCATCGGGGCCGCGCGTCTCGAAGATATCGGCCTGAATGCCGGCCCGGCCCAGGGCCGCCATCACGTCAGCCGCCCCGGCCGGATTCGTCGTGATGCCGCCCTTCTTGCCGGAGGTTGGATTGATGATCACTTTGACCCGCTTGCGCGGATTTTGCATGATCGGCGTGGCAAGCGCCGGGTCAGAGATCCCATCCGGCGTATCGGTGCCCATCAGCATCGCCGACGGCACCCCGCCTTCTAACAAATTTTGCGGATCTGCTTGGTCCTCGTCCATAAGGCGCTCGACTACCTCTAGCACCCCGCCCGGCGGGTATTAGGCACTTACGTATTACGCCATACGCGCATAGCAAATCCCGATCCCTGATTAGGGCGCTGTCGTGCGTAACAGCCGGGGCTTATGGGCGGTTTCATCATCGGCATCTATATAGCTACAGCTAGGGACGGCCTATGCAGATTTTGCTTACAACCGATACGGTCGGGGGGGTTTGGCAATACAGCCTGACCCTGGCCGCTGCTTTGCGGCAGCGCGGCCTGGGCGTGGCTCTGGCGGTGGTCGGCCCCCCCCCATCGGCGACGCAGTTTGCCGCCGCGCTGGCCGTGCCGAGGCTCACTTGCCATGTCTACCCTGGTCGCCTGGAATGGCAGCCGGGCTGCGCCGCCGACCTTGCCGAGTCCGCCGCGTGGCTGGGCGACTTGGCCCGTCGCCTGGGCGTGGACCTGATCCATAGCAACCAGTTTGCTTATGGCGCGCTGCGCGTGGGCGTGCCGGTGATCGTCGTCGCCCATAGCGACCTGTTGAGCTGGCACGCCGCCTGCGACCCCCTGACCTCGGCGACCGACCCCACTTGGCGCGACCATCTGACCGCCTATGAGCGGGTGGTCGCGGCGGGGCTGGTCGGCGCGGCGGCTGTGGTCTGCCCCTCGCACGCGCTGGCCGCTGATCTCGCCGCCCATTACCCCGGCGGCGGGCGGGCGACCGTGATCTACAACGGCGTGGCGACGGCGGACGACCTCTCCCCCCAACCCCCTCTCCTGAAGGGAGAGGGGGAGCTAGATAGGATCTCCTTTCCTCCTGAAGGACAGGGGGAGTCATTACGGATCACCCCTCCCCCTTTAGGGGAGGGGTCGGGGGAGGGGTCGTCGGCGTTGCGGGTCCTCAGCGTGGGGCGGCTGTGGGACCGGGCGAAGGGGTTGGATTGGCTGGTGGAGGCGGTGGGCGACGGCCTGCCGGGGCTGGAGGTGGCGGTGGCCGGCGATTTGGCGGGGCCGGACGGGAGCAGCGAGGCGACGTTGCCGCCGGGTATCCGCGCGCTGGGGCCGTTGGGCCACGCGGATCTGCTGGCGGCGCTGGGGCAAGCCGACCTGTATGTGGGCCTGTCGCGCTATGAGCCGTTCGGCTTGGCCCCGTTGGAAGCCGCAACACAGGGCTGCGCGCTGCTGTTGCGCGACATTCCCACCTTCCGCGAATTGTGGGGCGACACGGCGACTTACTGCCGTTCGGCGGCGGAGGTACGCGCCGCGTTGCTGGCCGCCACCGCTGCCCCCACGCTGCCGCGTTGCGCCACCGCCCACGCCGCCCGCTACAGCGTGGCGCGCATGACAAGCGCCTACCTGCGGCTCTACGGCGCGGTCGGCAGTGGGCAGTGGGCAGGGGGCAGGGGGCAGTCGTTCGCTATCGTGTCCTCTATCAGCGAAGGGATGCTCACCGCCCCATGATAACGCTCCCGCCCGGCGCGATCAACAGCGCCGCTACTAATTTACTAACTCAGAACTCAGAACTCAGAACTCAGAACTCGTCCCAGCGGGTGGCGATCTTCGGCCAATCACTGATCTCCGATTGGAACCACGGCAACGCGCACTTTTTGCGCGGTGTGATGCGGGCGCTGGGCCAACTGGGCCACACGGTCACGTTTTATGAGCAGGAAGACAACTGGGCGCTCACCCATCTGATCGCCGAGCAGGGGCCGGGCGCGGTGGCGGCGTTCGCGGCGGCTTTCCCCGCTATGCGCCCGGTGCTGTACCCGCCGCGCAGCGGGGCGGCGCTGGATAGGTGGCTGTGCGGCATCCTGGCGGAGACGGACATCGCGCTGGTGCATGAGTGGCAAGAGCCGGAACTGATCCGCGCCGTGGGGCGCTTGGGCGGCGAGTTTCCCCACCTGACCACGCTGTTCCACGACACCCACTATCGCGCCTACAGCGAACCGGCCACGATGCGTGCGCTTGACCTGGAACGTTACGATGCGGTGCTGGCGTTCAGCCCGTCGATCACGGAGATTTACCGGCGCGATTTCGGCCTGCCCCATGTCTACACCGTCCATGAGGCTGCCGACCCCGACCTGTTCCGCCCGCTGGAGCGGCCCAAACAGCAAGATGTGGTGTTTGTCGGCAATTGGGGCGATCACGACCGCAACGAGGCGATGCGCGAGTATGTCTTTGAGCCGAGCGCCGCGCTACCTGATTTGCGCTTCGCCCTCTATGGCGTGCGCTACGATGCCGCCACCCAGCAGGCGATGCGCGACCCCTATCACGTAGACTATCGCGGCTGGGCGGCCAATTATACCGCGCCCGCAATCTATGCCGCCAGCCGCATGAGTTTACATATCCCTAGAGGACAGTACACGACTGCGTTGTACGGCACGCCGACGATCCGGGTGTTCGAGGTGCTGGCCTGTGGCTTGCCGCTGATCAGCTTGCCCTGGGCCGATACCGACGGCCTGTTTACGGTGGGCCGGGATTACCTGGTCGTCAACGATCAAGCCGCGATGATTGCCACAATTCGCCGCTTGGCCGCCGACGATGCCGAGCGCGCCGCGCTGGGGGCCCACGCCCGCGCCACCATCCTCGCCCGCCACACCTGCCGCCACCGCACCGAGCAGATCCTGGCGCTGGTGGCCGCCTTGCGCGCCGGCCGACCTCACCCCCCCGCCCCCCCTTCCCTACGAAGGAAGGGGGGAGCCGATCTCCCCTCCCTTCGTAGGGGAGGGGTTGGGGGAGAGGTCGGCGCATGAAGCTCACCTTTTTCGGCTCCAGCCTCGTCTCCGCCTATTGGAACGGCGCAGCCACCTACTATCGCGGCATCTGCAAGGCGCTGCACGCGCTGGGCCACACGATCCACTTTGTCGAGCAGGACATCTATGAGCGGCAGGCGCACCGCGACTTAGTTGAAGACCCGCCCTACGCCACAGTGCAGGTGGTGGATGTGGCCGCCGACTTGGGGGCATTGGACGCGGCGCTGGCGGAAGCGGCTAGTAGCGATTGGGTGCTGGTGTGCAGCGGCATCGGCGCGAACGACGACTATATCCAAGCGCGCGCGCTGGCCCTGCGGGCGGCGGGCCGGCCCCGCGTGGCCTTTTGGGATGTGGACGCGCCGTTCAACCTGACCGCCGCGCACGCCGCGCCCGATAGCCCCTTCACGCGGCGCATTCCCGCCTGGGACGCGATTTTCACCTACGGCGGCGGGCCGCGCGTGGTGGCCGAATACGGCGCACTGGGCGCACGCGCCTGCCACCCGATCTATAACGCGGTGGACCCTGATAGCTATTTCCCCGTGCCGCCTGACCCGTCGCCCGAATATGCGTGCGATTTGTTGTTGCTGGCGAACCGAATGCCGGATAGGGAGGCGCGCATCTGGGATCTGTTTGCCGGGGCTGCGGCGCTGGTGCCTGCCGCCCGCTTACACATTGGCGGCTCCGGCTGGGAAGGCGCGCCGTTCCCGCCCAACGTGCGTGTGCTGGGCCATGTGCCGACCGGCGACCATGCGCGGCGCAACTGCTCGGCGCGCCTGGTCCTCAACGTCAACCGGGCCGCGATGGCCGACTATGGCTACTCGCCACCGACGCGCATCTTCGAGGCCGCCGGCAACGCGGCCTGCCTGATCACCGACCGCTGGCCGGGCATTGACCAGTTTTTCGCACCGGAGCAGGAAATCCTGGTGGCTGCGGATGCTGCCGCCATTGCCGCCTACCTACGCGACCTCTCATGGGATGCCGCCCGCGCCATCGGTGCGCGCGCCCGCGCCCGCGCCCTGCGTGACCACACCTACACCCACCGTGCCGCCGAGGTGGGCCACTTGCTCAAGGAACCCGCCTGATGCTCGATCCTACCGCCGAATCGCCGCTGGGGTTGGCTGACCGACCGTTGAACATCGTCTTCTTCGGCCTGTCGATCACCTCGTCGTGGGGCAACGGGCACGCGACGACCTATCGCGGCCTCTTGCGGGCGCTGGCGGCGCGCGGCCATCGCTGCACTTTCTTGGAACAGGTGACTGAATATTACGCCGCCAACCGCGATCTGAACCCAGCGCAGACCGACTACGCCAATGTCTGCCTCTATAGCGACTGGGACGACCCGCAGACGCGCGAAGCCGCCGCCGAGGTGGTGGGGGCCGCCGACGTGGTGATCATCGGCTCCTATTGCTTCGCCGGCGCGGCGATCATTGACTGGGCGTTTGGGCAGCGCCACAGCGGGCTGTGCCAACTTTATTACGACATTGACACGCCGGTGACGCTAGACGCGCTGCGCCGTGACGGAGCCACGCCCTACTTAGCCGGCGACCAGTTGACCGGCTTCGATGGGGTGCTGTCCTTCACCGGCGGCGCGGCGCTGACCGAACTGCGCGAGCGTTGGGGGGCACATCATGTGGCGGCGCTCTACTGCGGCTTTGACCCGGCGGTGCATCACCCCGCACCGCCTGATGATCGCTTCACTTGCGCGCTGGGCTACATGGGCACCTATTCCGCCGACCGCCAAGCCACCGTGGACGCGCTGCTGCTGGCCCCTGCCGCCGCCCGCCCCGCCGCCCGCTTCCTGATCGCCGGGCCGCAATATCCTGACCCGGCGGCTTGGCCGGCCAATGTGGGCCACATTCCGCACCTCTATCCGCAGGACCACGCGGCGTTCTACAGTAGCAACGGGCTGACGCTCAATGCAACGCGCGGGCCAATGGTTCGCACCGGCTATTGCCCCTCGGTGCGCCTGTTCGAGGCGGCGGGCTGTGGCGCGTGCATCCTCTCCGACCGCTGGCCCGGCCTAGACGAGTTGCTTACCCCCGGCAGCGAAATCTGGCTGGCCGCGACTACGGCTGACGCGCTGGCCTATCTGGACCGCCCCGCCGCCGAACGCGCCGCCGTGGGAGCCGCCGCCCGCGCCCGCGCCTTGCGCGATCATACCTACGCCGCCCGCGCCGCGCAGTTGGAGGCGTATATGGCGGGGTTGGGTGCGTAAACGGGGCAACTAGACCTCTTGGCTACCGCTATGATCTAAACTCTAATGATTCGCATCGTGTATTCTCATTTTCGGATGCTATAGTATCAGAGTACCGCGACGCAACGTGGTACTCCCGAAAGGGGTGAGACATTGTAACGACACTAGCAAAAAGGAGCGACTAATGGACATCAAGATACTCGCGGGTTCTACCCTGGCCGTCAGCCTCTTAGGGCTGGGCCTCCTCGCCGGTAGCGTGGTGGGCACCCACCAGGCGTTCGCCCAAACCGCCGCCGTTCCGTACAGCGCCCCGGTCGGGCAGAGCGCGGCCGTCCCGTATAGTGCCCCAGTCGGGCAGGCGGCCGCAACGCCCGCCCCCGCTGCGCCTAGCGCGCCGAGCACGACGCAGGCGACCCTCACCCAAGCACAAGCCGAAGCGGCCGCGCTGGCCGCCAGCCCCGGTATGACGGTGGATCACACCCAGCTAACGACCGAAAACGGGATCGCCGTCTATGATGTGGACTTCACGAACGGCGGCGGGGTCGTGGTGAATGCGACGACCGGGGCCATCGTGGCGAAGGAAGCCGCCGGGGCCGATCAAGGCCGGGGTAAAGGCGGGCACGGCGGGGGCGCGGATCAAGCAGCACTGGCCGCGCAGGCCACCGTCACGCAGCAGCAAGCCGAGCAAACCGCCCTGGCGGCCGGCGCCGGCAATACCGTGGACCATAGCCGCTTAGGCATGGCGAATGGGGTCGTGTTCTGGGATGTTGACTTCAGCAACGGCGGCGGGGTCACGGTGAATGCGAAGACCGGGGTTGTGATCGCCACCGAAGCCGCCGGGACCGACCAGGGCGGCCACGGAGGTCGCGGAAGTCGCGGCGGCCACAGCGACTCGCCCAGCAACGGGCAGAGTACGCCGGCCCAAACCCCGTAGCCTCTCCCTAGCGCGTAGCGGTGGGCCAGCGCAAGCCGGCCCACCTTGCGTGCCGGCCTCCTCTGCTACGGCCGATCCGGGGGAAGCGGATCGCTATGCCGGCACGGTCATGGCAAAACGCCCGCCGGCGACGCACGCCGGATCTATAC
>JALYUO010000064.1 GCA_030853735.1 Chloroflexota bacterium | reverse complement strand
ATCCAGACTTCGGCAATGCCTGCCGCCGCGTACAACGGCAGTTTCACCTTACG
The DNA here is from genome assembly GCA_030853735.1 of Chloroflexota bacterium. Lineage (GTDB taxonomy): Bacteria > Chloroflexota > Chloroflexia > QHBQ01 > JAICKM01 > JAICKM01. The sequence goes on along the minus strand of JALYUO010000064.1, from coordinate 14,307 downwards.
GTCGTGGACCAACGTGGTATCGGACACCTCGATCAGCAGCAGCACATCGGCCGGCTGGGGCAGCGATGTCCCGTAGCCGTCATCTCGCCGCCGCAGCACCAGCAGATCGGGTTCGGGCTGCGAACCGCCGTCCAAATAGAACGATCCCTGCGTCCGCACCCGAACCACTTTGCCCAATTGCAGAATGATCTGTTCGGTTAGTTCGTCCACACACGCGCCATGTCGAAAGCCCAGTGCGGCCATGCTGAAAATCTCCCCTGCAATCAGTTCGGTTCGCTCATCGGGGTGGAAAATGGCGATCTCCCCCATCTGCTGATATTCGGCTACGGTGAACAGCCGGCGCAGGGGAGCCACACCGGCAGGGGCCGTTGGGGTCGCAGGAGCAGGGGGGGCAGTGGTCGTCACCATAGAGCAGATTCTCCGGGTTGTAGGCTTAATCGGCGGCTTTGTCCAGCGCCGCCGCCTCCGTCTCAAAGATTTCGGCGTAGCGGGCCACGCCGACCATGCGGAAGATTTTGCGATAGTGATCATTGAGGCCCACGATCAGCAACTGCTGACCGCGCCCGCGCGCTTCCGACAGGATCGAGATCACCGTGGCGATGCCCGCGCTGTTGATATACTCTACGCCGCCAAAGTTGAGGATGATATATTTCAGCCCGCGTGCCGAAGCATTGTCAAAGCTGGTGTGCAATCGCGCATCGGCAAAGCTGGTCACATCGCCGTGCAGATCAATAATCGTGGCTTGCGGCAGCTCACGCAAGGCCGCTTGGAGTTCGTCGCTCACAGTCCCGACTCCCCCGGCGGACGGGGACTGCTGCCGTCGCCCGTGTCCGGTTCGAGATAGATCACCATCCGCACTTGGCTGCCCTGCGGCTGGGCCGACCACTGCACTTCATCCACTAATTGCTTAATAATGTACATTCCCATACCCCGATGATTATTGTGGTCATAGATTTGCGGATCGGCAAATTGCGCGTCGTGACCCCGGTCGTGAACATCCACCGCCAGGGCGTTTTCCTCTACCGTCAACACCACCTCGACTCGTTGCGCGGCGTTGAGCCGGTTGCCGTGCTCGATGGCATTGGTGCAGGCTTCAGCGACGGCGGTTTGCAGATCCAGAATGCGGTCGTTGCTGAAGCCCATTTTTTGCGCCACGCTGCGCGCCGCCCCCATCGCGACCTTCTCGAAGCCGAGTTCGCTGGGGATGTGCAAATGGATCACCTGCTTGCCACCACTCATACCGGGGCCGACTCGCCGATACCCCGGTTTTTCAACTCCTGCACCGCCAGCTCTTCCGTATCATACACCTCGGCATACTGGGTAAGGCCAACCATACGGAAGATTTTTTGGTAGTGCGTGCTGAGACCGCAGATCACCAATGTCACCGCGCCGGTGCGCGCTTCGGTTAGCAAGCTGATGATAATGGCGATGCCGGCGCTGTTGATGTAGTCGGTGCCGGTGAAGTTCAGCACCAACGCCCGTGCGCCGTCGTCAATCGCCTGATGATAGGCGCGCGTCAGCTCCGACTCGGCAAACATCGTGACATCGCCGTGCAAATCCAAGATCGTGACGGCCCCGCTGTGGCGAACGGTTACTTTCAACTCTTGCGCCATAGGAAAGCTGCTCCCTTTCCGGTCCCACCGGGTTAATGCAATACGATGTCAGGCAGGCGCATTGCCATGTGGACATGGGTGCCGTTGGCCCGGCAGACAATATGCACCTTGTCCACCAAGTGGTGAATCAAAAAGAGGCCCATGTTGCCATGTGGCCCGGTCGGGGGATTTTGCAGGTCCACCATTTTGCCCAGTTGCGGCTTGGTGCTGCCCAAGGCCCGGTCGCGCACGTCAATGAGCAGATGGCTCGCATCGGTGCTGATGGTCACGACCACCGGCACCTCGGCGCGCACCCCGTTGCCGTACTCGATGGCATTGATACACGCTTCCGCTACCGCCGTTCGCAAATCTTCGATGCGCTCGGCGCTGATCCCTACGCGCAGCGCAACCGCCGTCACCGTCGCCATTGCGACTTTTTCATAGCCAAAAATACTGGGAATCTGTAGCTCCACAAGCTGGCGTTTAGTAGGCACCGCAGAGAGTCTCCCCCTTCAGGGTAGCAGCGGATAGGGGACGGGGCGGCCCCGCGACCCGTCACGGTACGATAGCATCTTTCCCTAGCCTTGTCAAGCGCACCACCCCGTTGCCACGCTACGCGGGCAGGCGCGCCGCTAGGTCTGCTCAGTGTATAATAGCATGAACCGGTTGCCGGGTTACGGCCTCCGCGTGACCTCGCACCGCATTGTACGTTCTATAGTTATGCGGATTCGTACCAGCTTGGCCGGAGAAACGCCCTGAACCCGCATGGACATAGCGCAAAAGGAAGGAACCTGATCATGAACATAACTCGCCTCCCCCGCCTAGCCCGCCTGCTACCCGCCGGCCTGCTGTTGGCCGGAACGCTTGCCGCCCAGCCGGGCGCGCAGGCCGCCAATGCGCCGGCCTACTTCACCCAGACCCATCACACGGTCGCCGGCGCATTCTTCGATTACTGGCGCACGCACGGCGGCGTGGTCCAACAGGGCTACCCGATCACTGAGGAGTTCGGTGAAAAGAGCGCGGTGGACGGCAAGACCTACGTGGTGCAATACTTCGAGCGTGCCGTCTTTGAGTTGCACCCAGAGAACGCGCCGCCCTATAACGTGCTGCTCTCGCCGTTGGGAGCCGACGCGCTGAAGCGCCGCTATCCCGCCGCTGCGCCCGGCGACCAGCGCGTGAACAAGACCATCGCCAATCAGTACTTCAGCCAGACCGGCCACACCATCGGCGGCGGCTTCTGGCCCTACTGGCAACGCGGCGGCGGGCTGGCCCAGTTCGGCCTGCCGCTCACCGACGAGTTTGCCGAAACCAGTGCGGTAGACAGCAAGCCCTACACGGTGCAATATTTCGAGCGCGCCGTGTTCGAGTATCACCCCAACGCGCCGGCGGGCTATGGTGTGCAACTGAGTCTGCTGGGAGCGATACGCTATCAGGCGCGCTACGAAAGCGGTGCCCGCTTCACACGCGACAACTGGCGGCCCGCGCCGGGTTTGGTGCCGACTACTGCGCCGCTACTGTTCAATGCGGCGTTTGCCGCCCCCAGCTTGACGGCGTGGCAAACGCTGCCCAATCCCAATGTCGAAGACGTGCCCACCTGGACCGTGATCAACGGGCGGCTGCAACAGGACGGCGACTCCAACGGTCTCGGCAGCGCCGATGAGACGGTGTTCCTGAGCGGCGATCCCACTTGGCGCGACATTACCCTGGAAGCGCAAATGTCCTGCCTCAGCAACGTGCCGGTGGGCCTGGTCTGGCGCGCCGGCGGTAGCCACTACTATCGCTTCGACCTCGCCCCTAAGTTGCCGAACAGCCCCGCCGGCGCGACCATGTGGCGCTTTGGCGATGGGCCGCAGCCGGTGCGCGTCGCCACCGTAGCGCCCGACCACTTCCCCGGCTACACGCGCGGCCAGTGGTACACCGTTCGTATCAGCGCGCAGGGCGCGCACCACCAGATCAGCATAGACGGCGTGCCGGTGCTGGATGTGCAAGATAGCACCTTGACGCAGGGCCGCATCGGTCTCTATGCCTATGTAGACGGCTATAGCGCCTTCGACAACGTGCGGGTGACGGCTCCCTAGCCCGCACGGTTCAGTGAGGGTCTGAAAAGAGCGGATCTGTCATTCTGAACGCAGTGAAGAATCGGCTGCCGAGGTACTGGGTTTCCTAGCGACGACCCATCCCACACCAGGGATACCTATAGGCAGATATGTACGCATCCCAGCAGATTCTTCACTGCATTCAGAATGACAGATCCGCTCTTTTGGTAGCCATTTGCGAGACAGATGGAACCGTTAATTCTCATCCATTGGCGGCGCACGCTTCCGCTTTCACCGCGCCTGGACCCATAAAGGCAGCAATGGTCAAATTGCCCCCGCGAGATACTAGAACATTTGTGCGGAATATGCTATACTGTGCATATAGGCCGCCCGGTGCGGGCCGGCGAACGGTGTGAGAACTGCTGAGAAAGGGTCAAGACGATGAACAATGGAAAACGGGTCAATCCTCTAAGCCGGCGACCGCGCCGGCAGCGCCTGGTGGTGGCCGTGCGCGGGGCCGCTGGGTCGGGCAAAAGCGTGTTTGCGGCCAGCTTGGCCGATGCGGGGCTGGGCCGCTTGTGCTATTTCGATGTGGAGCGCAAAGCCCGCCTGATGGCCGGCAGCGACGGCAGCAAGTTTGACGCGATTGAGATCGAAACGCCGGACGAACTGCCGGAGTTTATCGAATGGGCGCTCAACGGCGAGGGCCGCCAGCAGGGCTACGGCTGCTACGTGCTCGACTCATGGGCCATGTATTTTGGCCGCAAGCACCGCGAGACGATGCAAGCCGTGCGCGAACGCACCGGCGACCCCACTGCCCAGCCCAGCGCCGACGAACTGGCCTCCGACCAGATGATCTTCCAGGAAGTGCTGCGCCGGTTGTGCATTGACAGTGGTGCGTGCGTGGTCGTCACCGATCAGATCGCGGCCAAAGGGCGCGAAGATCGCGAAGAGAACGAGATGGGCCGCGTTTTGCCGATGACCAGCGGCGGCCTGGAGTATTTTGTGGATGTGATGGTCGAGGCCAGTATGCGCGTGGTGGACTTTCAGACCGAGCGTGCCTTCCGCGTCATCAAGACCAACAGCCCGGCGTTCCCGGTCGGCATGGAGTTCATCAACCCCACCTTTGCCGACTTCCTGGCCCAGTTGGGCGAAGGCGCGATGCCGCAGCCGCCGACCGAGCCGGTCGCGGAATTGCTGGAGGACACAACCCCGCTGACGCTGGTGCGCGCCGCCGGGCCGACGCTTGACGATCTGCGCGTGTTGGCTACCACACATGGCTTGCACGATGCGGATCTGGTGGTGGCCGCCCGCCATTACTGTAACGGCAAAAGCGACCTGACCCGCCTGACCCCCGACGAGATCAGCGATCTGCATCGCCGCCTGAGCGCGCGCGTCGAAAAGCAAGCCACCACCGCGCCTGCCACCGAGACCGAGGCGGAAGCCACCCTGGCCGGTAGCGATGCCGCCACGCGCCGCCGCCGCGCCTAGCCCGCCGCCCCTATAGCCCAGCAAAGGCGTGAAGCAGTACTCTTCGCGCCTTTGTGGTATTAAACTCCACTAAGTTAGGAGGTGTAGCTGTGATAAAGATAGGGATCACCAGCGTCATGGTAGACGATCAAGCCAGGGCATTGCAGTTTTACACGGAGAGGCTGGGGTTTGTTAAAAAGACCGACCTCCCGCTCGGTCCCGATACACGCTGGCTCACAGTCGTCTCGCCGGACGGCCCCCACGGCATCGAATTGCTGCTGGAACCGCTGGGTCTGCCGGCAGCGCAGGTCTTTCAGCAAGCCCTGTTCGCGGCAGGAGTGCCATACACCTCCTTCCTGGTAGACGATCTACAGGGGGAGTATGATCGGTTGACACAGTTAGGAGTCGTTTTCCAGAGCGCGCCCATAAAACGCGAATATGGTGGGATAGATGCCGTCTTGGAGGATGGCTGCGGCAACCTGATCAATCTGCATCAAGAGTAAGCGGAGTTCACACCGCAAAGAGCGCGAAGATCCCACCAGAAATCTTCGCGTTCTTTGTGCCCTTGTTGAACTAAACAGAAAAGCCCACCACCCGACCTGCATTAGATCTAACGTGATAGGTATTCCCGCACTGCGGCGATATGCTTGCAAGGCTCTCGCACGTCAGTCTGCTCTTGAGACAGTCCAGGGTTGAGCGTGACTAGCGGTTCGTAGAAAAACTCCACCGCACAAGTGCAACTCTCAATAATCGCATTGTCAGGCCGTTGCTGGACGTACACGATCTGCCACTCATCTTCCGGCGATAGATTGCCCACAACATACTCACCAGGATCTACCATTTGCACGAACGGCTTACCGGATGATGGTCCGCGGTTGCGGTACTCCCAATAATCCATGCAGCTTACTCCCTGTTCATTGTTAAAACAGGCAATTTGGCAACGTTGTAGCTTCTAATGTTGCCAAATTAGCTTATCACATTGCCACTTGGCGACAGATTTGCTATAATGTTTACCAGGAGGACAGACGTGTGAATCAGAAAGCTGAAACCCAACGGACTTTTCTACGCTTAGACACCGATGCGGCAGCGCTGCTAATGCAGCTAGCCCCCTCGGAGAACAAGCGTGGGCAGTACGTTAGTACCCTGATCCGTGCTGCCGCTAAAGCTCCCGATCAAGAGAATGCGCCACTCAGTGTAGACCCCGCCGGAATACGGCAGCAGATGCTGGGCTTTGTGCGCCGGGGTTTCCAGCGGGCGGCGCAAGGACGGCCCACGCATAGCGAATTGGCCGAGCTACAGCGAGAGGCGGTGCGACTAGCGGGCAGTATCGCTGCATTGGCGGGCGAATTAGAGTTTGTGCTGGCCCGTCAGGAGTTGGTAGAAGGCGAAGCAGTACAACCCACCGCCCTGCCACCTGCCGCAGGAGAGAACCAAGCTAACGCGGCTGCCTAGCGATGATCTTGATAAAGCCATACGGAGGGTCGCCGACCGGAGCCGGCGACCCCTTGCGTTGGCAAATAGTGACGCTTACGCTGCCCCGCCATCCTCAGCAGGCGCAGCGGTAGAAGCGGGTTCCGCGACATTGGCCGGGGCGGGCACCGCTACGTCTTCTGTCGGCGGGGTCGGCGGCGGGTCGGCGGCGGCGATGGCTGGGCTGCCGACAGCGGCCTGCATGATCTGCTGGATACGACCCACCATCTCGGCGGGGTGCGCCAGCAAGCCCTCTTGCAGCAACGCGCTATCGAACAGTTGCTCAATGATCAGCCCCACCGTGGGGTCGGCGGGTGCCGCACCCAGGCGGGCGGCGAGGCCGCTGATCAGAGGGTGGCTGCGGTTCAGTTCGAGGATCTTTTTCGGCACCTCGTACTGCTGGTCGAAATAGCGGCGCACGCGCTGCATATCGCGGTCGGCGGCTCCCGGCGGCGAGACCAGGCGGGCCGGGCTGGCGGTCAGCGTCTTGCCCTCACGCACTTCCAGCACTCGGTCGCCCAGCGTTTCGCGGAAGCGCAACAGCAACGGCGCGAAAGCGTTGTCGGCTACCGGGGCGGGCTTGGCCGTTTCTGCTTCATCGGCGGCGGGTGGCAGTTCCACCGACGGATCATCCACATTCCGCAGCTTTTTGCCGGCAAACTCAGTCAGGCTGCCGGTCACGAAGCCGTCCACCGGGTCGGTCAGGTATAGCACTTCCAGCTTGCGCGCCGTGAACGGGTCGAGGTGCGGGCTGGCCTCGGCGCTACGCCGGTTCTCGGCCAGCACATAATAGATCGCGTCCTGCCCCTCGGCCATACGGTCCACATAGGACTGGAGCGAAGTCAGATCAGCGCCGGCGGTAGCCGACGAGCCGTAGCGCAGCAGGCGCGCCAACGGTTCGCGCGCGCCGGGGTCAGTCGCCACGCCCTCTTTGATCAGCAGGCCGAATGCGCTCCAGAAAGTGGCGTATTTCTCCGGCTCATCGCTTGCCAGTTTTTCCAGTTCGCTCTGCACGCGCTTGGTCAGCAGCGTTTTCAGTCGCTCCATCACGCGGTTGCTCTGCATCTGCACCGTTTCGCGCGAGATGTTGAGCGGCAGGTCTTCGCAGTCCACCACGCCCTCGACAAAGCGGAAGTATTTGGGCAGCAGGTCGGGGCTGGCCTCTTGGATCAGCACATTATGCGAATAGAGTTGCAGGCCGTCTTCGGGCCGCAGGCGCAGCATCCCCTCTTCGCCGTGGCTGGGCACATAGAGCAGCGCGCGCACCTGCACCGGCGCATCGGTCACGAGATGGATGTGGGTCAGCGGCGGCTGGAAATCGAAGGTCAGTTGCTGGTAGAAGTCGTTATACTGCTCCTCCGTCACCTCGCGCGGCGACTGCCGCCAGGGCGCGGTCTGTTTGTTGGTCGGCGTGTCCCCATCGCCGACATAGATGGGGAAAGCGACATAGTTGGAGTGCTTGCGGATGACCGCCTCGATGCGCCACTGATCGGCGAACTCGGCGGCATCCTCGCTCAGGTGCAGTTCGACCGTGGTGCCGCGCTGGGTGCGTTCCGCCGGGCCGATGGTGTAGGTGTTTTCGCCGCGCGAGACCCATTGCACCGCCTCGGCATCCGGCCGGTAGGAGCGTGAGGTGACGCGCACCTCGTCGGCGACCATGAACACGGCGTAGAAGCCAACCCCAAACTGACCGATGATCGCGGCGCGGCTTTCGGGGTCGCCCTGTAACTTGGTCAGGAAGTTCATCGCGCCGGAATGGGCAATCGTGCCCAGGTTCTCGATTAACTCCTCGCGCGTCATACCGATGCCGCTATCGCTGACGCGCAAAATCCGCGCCTCTTTGTCCACTTCGATGCGGATCGCGAGTTCGGCCTCCGGGTCCAGCACATCCTGATTGGTCAACTGCTCGAAGCGCAGCCGGTTGAGCGCGTCGGACGCATTCGAGATCAGTTCGCGCAAGAAAATCTCGCGCTCGGTATACAGCGAATGGGCCAGAATATTGAGCAACTGCCGGATCTCCGCCCGAAACTCCAGCGATTCGGTCTGCGGCGCGGCCGGTTCTGCGGTGGTGTCTGCCATAGAATCTAACGACCTCCTGCTATACTAAAATAATTCTACGCCTGAATGATCTGCAACTATGCCGATCATTTAGGCGCACTTGCCTTTATTATACCAAATTTCGCCGCACAAAACTAAATACCAATAGCACGGCAGTCTAATACGCTGCCTTAATCTGCTCGATAGCCCAATCCAGCGTCTGCAAAAAATGTTGCAAACTGGCAGGGTCGCGTAGCGCGGACAAGGGGAAAGATGGACAGCCACTAATCCTAGCTACGGAGATTGTAATGCTGGGCACGGTATTCAGACGATTGAGCAACTCCAGTCGCTGCGCCTCGCTATCGAACGGCGGACGAGGCTTCATGTGCTGAAACTGAACCTCAATTTTGCCGGAGGTCCACACCGCGATGAGCCAATAAGGTTCATTTTTATAATCAAACATGGGGAAGAATGATCCATCTACTTTACCTTCACCCCACCAAATTCGTAGGTTCTGTGCGTGGCCCCATACCAAGATTGTGCGCGCAACAGCTACATCTTCGGCAGTGGTGTGGAAGGCTAACTCGCGGAAGAAATCTGCTTCATTCCATTTGCGTGGTTCATCGGTTACGGCCTTTGGCGCGGTCGGCTTTCGCCGATAGGTTGCCAGCACAGCATCCGGCAAACTGGGCGCAGGCCATATCTGCAACGCACGCTGGGCTAAGGCTGTAGCTCGCCGGCAAATCGCCGCTTCATCCCAATGCTCGGTGGTTGCTAGGCTTTTGTTCAACCGTAAGGGACTGGCAGCAAAGCCACCAGCCATGTCACGTTTGTCTTGGAAAGAACGAGTACCTAACTCAGAATTGTAGCCAGTGAGCGTAAGATTGCCGATAGTATGCAAATACCGATCCTGCACGGCTTGCCAGTCACTCCCCAATTCGGCGATCCAGGCGGGAGACAAGCTACGGTTCTGCGGCATAATGTGTTCAACTGTTAGAGTCTCTACCTGAACCCGTTCTTTGCTGCCATAGTTCTCTAATTTCCCCAGCAAATAATTGCGGCGCGGTGATGTGTAAACATCGCGCCGCACGAACTCAGCTCTGAACTCATCGTCTCTGGGAAAGCGCGTAAAAGACTCTTTGTTAAGCAGGACTGCTTGGAGGCTTTCTACATACCTGTCTGGCTTAATTTGCCGGTAAAGCGTGGTAAAAGTTTTGTTGAGCGAGTTTGTGGCAATACCGCAAATAGTCCGACGGAAGACGTAGCTTTCTATCAATCCTAGCACCGTTGCGAACTCACTATCTGTGAGCCTATGTTCTTTGTAATCACGGTATACTGCTAAGAGGAATGGATAGGCAACTTCCACTTTGAGCGCGCTAATGTCTGCTAATGCCTCTTGGATAGCTACGTCAGCCACCTGGGCGCGGACGAGTTCCACAAAATCTCTGGCGTAGCGGTATACTTCCGCGACGAACTCGGCAGTGGCAACGCCCTCGGCCCGTTGCCGTTCCGCATACGCTTTGAAGCTGGTGTAAATATCACGGATATTGGGGATTTGGCCGGTTTTGACTGTGAGATAATCCCGCACGAAGCGATCAAACTGGCTAGGGTCCGCCGGATCAAACGCTTGTTCCATCGGATACCAATAGTGGTTGTAGAGTTCCGTTTGTTGCTTATTGTCTAACTGCATCAAGAGGTAGTTACGAATCAGATCGGCTTGCGACAGATCCAAGCCGGTGGAGTTCAGGCTCTCAAAGATAAGTTGGGGGTTGTCCTTACCGTGTTCTAATGCGACAGCGACCACAAACAGCTTGCCAATGCCTTGCCATAACGTATCTATGTTCCCCGACCACGCACGGATCTGTTGGAGGAAAAAGTTGTAATTCTGTTCAATACGTTGGGCGGCCTGCTTAGGCAAATCCCGGCCTTCGAGCAGCGCGATCAACGTGTCTTTATCGCCGCGTGTCAGGAGTAACTTGTATCGATCTTCTCCATCCTCATCGGGGTTAAAGAGATAAAAGTTATCAATTTTCTTGCGGTTGATGTCAGTCGCCGCTTTATCTTCGGCCAGCACTTTACCTAATGCCGCTAACAACAAGCTAAGGGTCGTGAGTCGTTGCTGTCCATCAATCACTAGCACCGGGTTGATCGAGGTATGTACAACGACGGCGCTTTTGCCAATATAGACGATAGATCCAAGAAAATGCCCGCTTGCTGTATCATCCTGCACAATACGGGTGATATCTTCCCACAATTGGCGGCATTGCTGAATATTCCAACTGTAGGTGCGCTGATAGATAGGAATTATAAACTGATCGACCTTTTTAAGGAGCGTTAGGAGATTAGTTTCTTCCGCTTTCATTAGCAATCCTTCCCCTTTTAAGTCTAAATATCACGGCACCGTGGTGAACACGGTGGTCTGGGTGCGGGCGACTTCGTGGCCGTCGGGGGCATAGCCGATGGCGAGGATGGTGTGCTTGCCGGGGATGGTCTGCCAAGTGAAGGGGAAGGTGTCGCGGCCTTTGACCGTGCCCAGGTTCCAGCCGTCCACATAGAAGTCTACGTGGTCCAGCCCGGCGTTGGGACCGGCAGCCACCAGGATCGGCAGGCTGGCCCCGGTGAAGCTGCTGCCGTCGGCGGGGAAGACCAGGTTGAAGGGCGGCGGCGGCAAGGGCGTGGGAGTCACCCGGTCGGTCACGGTGATGCTCACGGGCGGGCTGGCAGCGTGTCGCCCGGTGGGGCTGTAGGCCACGGCGCTCAGGCTGTGGTCGCCGGTCCGCGCCGGCCAAGTGGCGACATAGGGCGCATTGTAGGCCACCGCCACGCGCACATTGTCCACATAGAACTCGACCCCACCCACCCCTTGCGGCGCGCTCACGGCGGCGGTCAGCGTCACGGTATCGCCGGTGTAGTAGGGGCTGCCGTCGCCGGGCGTGGTCAGGCGCACGCTGGGCGTGGTGCGCTCGACGCGCACCGCCACACGGTACTGGCGCGTCTGCCCCGCCTGGCCGGCCAGCGTCAGGCGCAGCGTATACGGGCCTTCGGGCAGGGGGTTGGTGTTCCACAGGCCCAGCACACTGGCCCGCACCGGACTGATGCCCTGGCCGTTGATCGCCGTCCAAGTGGCCGGGTTGCTGCCGGGGCCGTATTCCAGCTTGTAGTAGTCAAAGTCGGTGGCCGTCGCGCTGCCGGTGATCGTCACTTCCCCGCCCAGTCCCGCACCCGGCGGGGGCGAGGTGATGCTGACCGATGCGCCGGGGAACTCATCGTCTAGCACGGGAGTCGGCAACGCGGTCGGGTTGGCGATCTGGATCGGCCCGATAATGCCCGGCACCGGCGTTTCGCTGATCGTGGGCGTGGGGGTCAGAGTCGGCAGCGGCGTGGGCAGCAGACAGGTCGCGGTCGGCGGCAAGGGCAGGTTTTTCTGCGTCTTGGCCCAGGCGGCATAGCGCGGCGGCAAGACAAGATAGGGCCGCTCGATCACAAACTGGGCCGGATAGTCGGGCCCGGCCAGGCCGGGCTGGTCCTGGTTGATGCAAATCTTGAACAGTTTATAGAAATCATCCTCTTTGCTCGGCTCGGTGCCGGCGATAAACAGTTCGCTTTTCAAGTCCGTGTCAGCGGGGCCGGGCTTCATACCAGACAGGGCGCTCACCTGCGTGCGGACCAAGCCGGGTGGTTCGGCAAACTCGGTCGGCAAGGCGGTTTCGTCGGCCCGCAACAGGATCTTCTCCAGTTCGGGGCGGGCAAAGGTGCCTTCAAGAAAATTGTGCCAGATCGGGCCGGCCCCGCGCAAGCCGGCCACTTTGGTCATCAGTCGCCCGTCGTTGTTGCCGACCCATACGCCCACCGCCAAGTCGGGCGTATAGCCCAACGTCCAGCTATCACGATAATTCTCGGTGGTGCCGGTTTTGGCGGCGGCGGGGCGGCTCAGTTTGAGCGCGCTGTTGGGGCCGAACAATGGCGTGCGGGCGGCGTTGTCGGCGAGGATATCGGTGATCAGGTAGGCTTCTTGTGGGCTGATCGCCTGCACGCCACTGGCCTGATCGGGATGGTAATCGAACAACACATGGTCTTTGCCGTCGCGCACCTGGAGCAACGCCTGGGCCGGCACATGGATGCCACGATTGGCGAACGTGCCGTAGGCGCTGGTCATGTCAAGCAGGGTCACGTCGCCGCCGCCCAGCGTCAGCGAGAGGCCGTAGGCGCTGGGGTCGTCGTTCAGCGTGCTGATACCCATGCGGTGCGCCGTGTCCAGCACATCGGCAATGCCCACCTCGCGCAGCATTTGCACCGCCGGGATATTGAGCGAGTTCGCCAGCGCCGCTCGCACCAGCACCGGGCCGCGATATTGCAGATCGTAATCTTTGGGCCGGTAGGGTGGCTGGGCCTTGCCGCCGTCAAAATCGGTCGGGATGTCGTCCAGCAGCGAGGCGGCCGTGTAGCCTTTGTGGAAGGCGGTGACATAGGTGAACGGCTTGAACGACGACCCCGGTTGGCGCGGCGCGACGGCCACGTTGACCTGCCCAAACTGCGGATTGGTATAGTCCACGCTGCCCAGCATCGCCAGGATCTCGCCGCTGCGCGGGTTGATCGCCACCAGCGCGGCATTACTGGCCCCATCAGCTTTGAGCGCCTCGATCTGCGCGGTCGCACTGCGCGCCGCCAGATCCTGAAAATCGAGGTCCAGCGTGGTGAACACGCGCAACCCGCCACGATTCACAATATCGGGGCCATACAGGTTGTCGAGCAAGGCCCGCACATAATTGACGAAGTGCGGGGCCAGGGTCGGCCCGTTCTCGCCGGCCGTTTGCACCGGATGCACATCTTCGGCCAGCGCCTGGGCCATCGTGGCCTCGTTGATGAAGTCGCTTTTGACCATCTGGCGCAGCACATATTCCTGGCGGACTTTGGCCTCGGCGTAGTTGATGTGCGGATCGAACTCGGACGGCGCTTGCGGCAAGCCGGCCAGCATGGCGCATTGGGCCAAGTCCAGGTCTTTGGCCGCCACGCCGTAGTAGGCTTCCGCCGCCGCCGGCACGCCATACGCCTGCGCGCCGTAGTAGATGTCGTTGAGGTAAATCTCCAGGATCTTGTCTTTGCTGTAGGCTTCGCTCAGGCGCTGCGCCAGGATCGTTTCGCGCACTTTGCGCCGCCAGGAGGCTTCGTCTTTTTCGGGCAGCAGCACTCGGCGCACCAATTGCATGGTGATGGTGCTGGCCCCGCTGGTGCCCTGCCCACTGAGATTGATGTAGACCGCGCGCACGATGCCGCGCAGATCCACGCCGTTGTTGTCGCGGAAAGTGGGGTCTTCGGCGGCGATGGTCGCGTTGATCAGGTCGGGCGGCAGTTGGTCAATGCTGAGATACGTCCGCTTGCCCAGCAACGGGTCGCTGAACTCGTAGATCAGGCGGCCCTTGCGGTCGTAGATTTTGGTGCTTTGGAAATCGGTGACGCGCAGGCTGGAGATCGGCGGCAGGTCGCTGGTGATATAGCCCCAGGCCGCCCAAGCCGTGCCCCCCGCGCCCAACAACAGCGCCAGCAACAGCAACAGGCTGCTGCTCAGGAAGCCGGCCAAAATCGTCCGCAGATAGCCGCCGCTGCCCTGCGGGACCGGGTAGGCATGGCGCGCCTGGGGCCGCAGCCGCCGCACCATGAACAGCGGTCGCCCGCCCACCCGCCGCCGCGCCGGGTAGATCACC
>JALYUO010000426.1 GCA_030853735.1 Chloroflexota bacterium | reverse complement strand
CCGGAGCGGCGGGCGGTCGTCTGCCGGGTCGCTTTGCTGGACCCAGCTTACCTGGATCGCCTGCTCGACTGGGTCGTCCCTATTTACCCGCAATTCCTCCAGGCCGGCACCCGCACCGGCTCCTATGGCCGCTTTATCCGTTTGCAAGCGGTCCCGACCGTGGAGGATTTGGCATGAGCGCTTTGCTCGTGCTACTCAACAGCATCAAGACCCAACACAGCCGCGAGTGGCTCACGCCCGCACAGATGGCGGCAGTCGCCTTGATCGAAGGACAGCTACAGATACCCGGTGTCGTCAATTTGGCCGGGCCGGCCGGCTGCGGCAAAACCTTTTGCGGCTGGATCCTCGCCCATAGTCTCAACGCTAGGATCAGCGTCGATCCACAACACCTGCCGGAGTCTGAGGAGAAGGCCAGTGCACTGATTATAGACAATGTGCCGGATGATGTTCGCGCTTGGCGTGCGCTGCTGACAGAGTTGCAGTTGCGCGGCATACGCCGCGCCGTGCTGATCACGCATCACACGAACGAATTGGGCCAGCCGACGGCCCGCTTGCCTGCGCCGACGGCGGCGGATTACGCCCATATCATGGCCCGCATCAGCCGCCACCAACCGTTTTATCCCGGTCCGATGGGTGACAACCTCTGGACCTGGATCCGCTCGGCGGTAGATTAGCGCGATCCCTGCCGATCCATCGCCGCCTGACCGTCATAGCACTACAGGAGACCCTGACATGAGTCTGGAAGGATTAGGAGTTGTTCTCGATAAAGAGCCGGTCGTGGGTACGCCCGCCGCCCGCCGCCTGGAGGAAAGTCCGGCAGAAGTGGAGGAGATGTACCTGCGCCATGTGCGCTCGTATGTGCCGCTGGGCCGGGTTGCTGAGGGCAAAGAAGAGCAGATGAGCGTCGGCGATTATGAGCAACGGCTGATCCGCCTGGTGAAAGAAGGCAAAGCGCCCAAAGGTTATGTGACCGCCGACTTTGGCTACGGCAAGACCAGCACCTGCGCGTTCATCTGGGAGCGCTGCCGCACCGCCAACCTGCTGGCGGTGCCGCCATTTCAGATCGAGGAACTGGATCACCTGCTGCGTGCTACCTACGGCTGGGTGCGGTTTAACCTGAGCCGTACCCGCCCACAACTGGTCGAGCGAGCGACCCAAATCTATGAAACATACAAAACCGCGTCTTTTGAGCGCATCGCCAAAGATCGACCCGACGCACTGGCGGTGTTGCAAGATGAGTATCGGGCCGGGCGTTACCGCTTAGAACTGAATGCGACCGACTACATCCACTTTTTTGAAGAGATGACGGCGCTCGCTCTGGAAGCCGGCTATGAGGGTTTGGTGGTGCTGGTGGACGAACTCCAGCAGTATATTGACCCCGCCATTAAGGCCGGCGTGCGCGACCCGATCAGCCCGTTATTCGATCTGGTACAAGCGTTGGTCACGCGCAAAGGCCACTTAAAGTTTGGCCTGATCTTCAGCATTCCCAGTAAAGAGTTGGGCGTGATCAACGATCAGCGCGGCGATCTGGTCCAGCGGCTCAAGATGGATCAGTTAGGCATCGATCTCCGCACCGTCTATGACCAGGCATTCGCCCGCCGCTTGTGGGAACGCCTCGCCGATGCCGCAGATTTCACGCTGGAAGCCGGGCAAATTGTGGCCCCAGAAACACTCATCGCGCTGGGAGAGATCGCTGCCCGCGATGATTTAGCCAATGGCCCACGCACGGTCGTTAACGTCTTCAAAGTGATGATCGCCCGTTATCTGGCAAGTCCCGGCCAAGTGGCCCCCTACTCGCCGATTGACCTGATTGAGGATTTTCTCAACGGTCGGATCAGCTTCGATGGGGAGAGCAAAATCCAGCGGGCGGTCGGGGCGGCGCTCGGTTCGCGCCTGATCAGCGGCCAGGCGGAGCGGGAGCGCGCCGTCCGCCTGTTTGCCGCGTTCCCAACCGAAGGTGCCACCCGCCCGATCCTGACGAAATATGGTCTGACCACCGTGGCTGATGATTTAGCCAACCTGAGCCAGGGTGAACTCGTCATCTTTGTCGGCGGGGGCTACGACAGCACTGGGCACGCAGAGCCGCCCGGTATTACGCTGCACGGCTTGGAACGGGTCAGTGGCAACGTAGACTGGCTGCAAAGCACGGTCCGCGAGTTCCATCGCAGCTATTTTGAGACCAGTGAGCTGATTGTGCGCCGCGCCATTGATGCCTTTGTGATCCTGCTACGGGAGCGCATCTTCACCGCACCCCACTGGAAAGTTGTCGAAGAGTTGCGTGCCGGGCTGACGCAGAACCGCGGTATCGTCTTGGAAGGTAGCTTCGCCAGCACACGGCGCAAATACCCAGAGCGCATCGTGCAGATACGCATTCTGTCCGATGCCGACACGGCGCGCAGCGAACCTTCCGCGCGCGGAGATATGGTACTAGAGTTCCTGCTGCAACGGCACCTGGACATAGGTGAAGGCGACCGCCGCCGCGTGCCAGGTACACTGGATCTGCATTCTGGGCAGCCAGACACCGCTTATTTCGCGCTCAACCTGATGCATCGCAGCAGCAGTGAAATCTACCGCGATTTACACACCACCCTCCAGCCGGTGGTCAATCCGTGGAAGCTGACCCCGCTGTTAATGCTCAGTCTCTATGGCTACATCGAAGAGAAGCGTGCCAAAAACCTGATCCCCAAAGGGGATGATCCGATTGTGCGGGATAACTTCCAACCCACGCTGCTCGATCATTGCGTAGAGGAATTATTCAACGAAGAGCTAGGCGCAGTGGTGACCGCTAATGGCACGCGCATCGCCGAAGAGACCTTTCGCCGACTGTGCGACCGCCTGTTGCCCCGCTACCACACGCTCATGGTCACGGATCAATGGCGCAACGCGCTGAAAGATTACCGCACCGCACTGGAACGGTTGCCCAGCCGCTATGAAAAACAAGGGGCGGAACGCTACGCGAGCAACAAAGACGATTTGGCGAATAAATTTAACCGCAGCAACACGGCACTCGATAGTTTTATAACGACCTTTGGCGCACTGATCGAAGTGGTGGAACGCTGGCAGGGTAACAGAGCGGGCATGGTGCGCTTCAAGCTGCATCCGTTGGAAGAGGCCATCCGAACACGGCTCGACCAAAGCACACAAAAAGCCAGTCGGGGCGGCGAAGGGCACCGGCAGACGTTGCGCGTGTTACCCACCGCTGAGGTC
>JALYUO010000040.1 GCA_030853735.1 Chloroflexota bacterium | reverse complement strand
GCACCCCCAGGTGCGAACTCCGAGGGCGGCGCGTCGTTCGCACCTGGGGGTGCCAACTCCGAGGGCGGCGCGTCGTTCGCACCTGGGGGTGCCAACTCCTCTTTCTTAATTTCTAGATCATTAGCTGAGTTACTATAGCTCCCCCTTCCCCTTTAGGGAAGGGGGTTGGGGGGTTAGGTCGGTGCGCGCCTACTGCATATAGCCAGCGAAGTCTGATCCCAGGCGGCGCGGCAGGCGACCGGTGATGACGGTGCCGCGGTCGTTGTAGGTCTCGGACAGCACGGTGCCCTGGCGATGGAACTCGGCCACCATGTCGCCCTGGCTATAAGGTATACACACCGTCACGGTGAGCAGATTGCGGTTGAGTTCCTCTTCGATGCGCGCCAGCAGGCGATCCAGGCCGATGCCCGCCTGCGCCGACACCGGCACATGGTCGGCGGGGATGTCCATCTCGGCCACCAAGCGCGCGGCCATGTCCGTGTCGGGCGGCAGGAGGCTGTCCGGCAGCGCACCATCGGTCGGCGGCTTCTCTTGACCGATCAGCCGGTCAATTTTGTTGAGCGCGACGATGCGCGGCTTGTCGCTGAGGCCCAAATCCTTCAGCACTTCTTCGACCGTATGGGCTTGTTCTGCCGCGTTGGGGTGGGTGATGTCCAGCACATGGATCAGCAGATCGGCTTCAGCGATCTCTTCCAGCGTGGCGCGGAAAGCCGCCACCAGCATCGTCGGCAGACGCTGGATGAAGCCCACCGTATCGGTCAGCAGGATCTCGCGACCATCGGGCAGGCTGAGGGCGCGCGTGGTCGGGTCGAGTGTGGCGAACAGCACGTTGGCCGCCGGCACGCCGGCGTGCGACAGCGCGTTGAGCAGCGTGGACTTGCCGGCGTTGGTGTAGCCGACCAGCGCCACCACCGGCACGCCGGCGCGCCGCCGCTTCTGGCGGTAGAGTTCGCGCTGCTGGTGGACTAGCTTGAGTTCGTCTTTGAGGTGGCCGATCCGTTCGCGGGCTTGGCGGCGATCCACTTCCAACTGCGTTTCGCCGGGACCGCGCAGCCCCACGCTGCCGCCGCTACCCCCGCCGCCGCCGCCCGCTTGGCGCGAAAGGTGGGTCCACAGCCGCGTCAAGCGTGGCAAGCGGTATTCGAGCTGCGCCAGTTCGACCTGCAAGCGGCCTTCGCGGGTGCGTGCGTGGCGGGCAAAAATGTCGAGGATCAGCGCGGTGCGGTCCAGCGTCTTGATGTTCAGCGCCTCTTCGATGTTGCGCTGCTGGCGCGGTGAGAGTTCCTCGTCAAAGATCAGCAGGTCATAGGGCACGGTGTCCTGTAGCTTGCGGATCTCGTCCAGCTTGCCTTTGCCGACCAGGGTGCCGGGGTTCGGTGCGTCGAGCTTCTGCGTCACCTCGCCCACCACCTCCACGCCGGCTGTGTCGGCCAACTGGGCCAACTCGGCCAGCGAGTCGGCCATAGACCAGACCGGCTGGCCCGTCTCGACCCCGATCAGCAACGCGCGCTCCGGCCGCTGCCGCACCTCGTGCATTCCGCCGACGCGGGTCTCGTCAATCAGTTCCGGTTTCCGTTCGTCTGCCATATTGCTCCGTCCGTAATGCGTAATGCGTGATGCGTGATGCGTAATGCGTAATTCTACCCGATTGCCCCGCCCATTAGCTATCGGTCATGGGGCGGAACTTGATCGGCCAAGTGGGGTATAGATGACGGCAGCCCCAGAAAATACGCATTCCGCATTACGCATTCGTCAGAACCGCATTCGTCAGAACCGCAGCCCCGCCAAGCGCCGCACGGCCTCGGCGACCTCGGCATCGGGCACCGTTAGCGAGAGGCGGAAGTAGCCGGCACCCTCGGTGCCGAAGCTGGTGCCGGGCGTGACGACGATGGCCGCCTCGTCGAACAGGCGGTCGGCGAAGGCGGTGGCCGATAGCCCGGCGGGGGTCTGGCCCCAAATATAGAGGCTGCCTTTGGGCGGCTGGACCGGAATGCCGGCGGCGTTGAGGGCCACCACCAAGCGGTCGCGGCGAGCGGTATAAATGGCGTTGCGCGTAGCGATGCTGCTTTGGTCGCCGGTGAGCGCGGCCACGGCGGTGCGCTGCACAATCGTGGGCACCCCGGAGTCCAAGTTGCTCTTGACGCGGCCCAGCGCCTCCACCACCTGCGCGTTGCCGACGATCATGCCGACGCGCAGGCCGGCCATGTCGTAGCTTTTGCTGAGAGAATGGAACTCCACCGCCACCTCGCGCGCGCCCGGCACTTGCAAGATTGAGGGCGCGCGATAGCCGTCAAAGCAAATCTCCGAATAGGGATTGTCATGGGCCACGAAAATCTCATGGCGGCGGGCGAAGGCCACGGCGCGCTCAAAAAAGGCCAGGTCGGCCACCGCCCCGGTCGGGTTGTTGGGATAATTCAGCCACACCACGCGCGTGCGGGCCGGCAGGTCACGGTCGAGTGCATCCCAATCGGGCAAGAAGCCGCGCTCGGCCCGCAAGGGCATATCGCACGGCTCGGCGCTCGCCAGCAGCGCGCCGTAGCGGTAGGCGGGGTAGCCCGGATTGGGGATCAGCACGCGGTCGCCGGGGTCGCAAAAGGCCAACATGGCGTGCGCGATGCCCTCTTTGGAACCAATCAGCGGCAGCACTTCGCTGGCGGGATTAAGATCCACGCCGAAGCGGGTGCCATACCACGCGGCGATGGCTTGGCGCAGTTCGGGCAGGCCGAAGTAGTTAGGATAGCGATGGCTCTGTGGGTCGTGCGCGGCGGCACACAGCGCCTCCACCAGCGGTGGGTCCATCGGCAGGTCGGGGTCGCCCATGCCGAAGTTGATCACCGTATCGCCCTGCGCGCGGCGGGCGGCGATGCGCGCGGCTAGGGAGGCAAACACATAGGGAGGGAGATGTTCGACCCGATCAGCAAGTTTCACGGCAGCCTGTTCTCCTTTGAACGAGGGGCGGACCCCGGCAACAGACGCGCCATTGCGCCTGCTCGGTTCAGTATACCACAGCAACAAGAACGA
>JALYUO010000943.1 GCA_030853735.1 Chloroflexota bacterium | reverse complement strand
CAGGGTGATTGCATCTAAATTGGCGCGGGTGAGATCCCATTGATTATAGAAGGAGCGTAGAGAAAACCCACCTCCGGTGGATCAGAATCTGACCTTTAGCGGGTCTGTGGATGCTTGTCCTAGCGCGCCGTCTGTAGCTGGGCAGGCCGGTTACTCACCCCAATTTAGATGCAATCACCCTGGAAAGCGCGCCGGCAAGCACTGTAGGTCCAGCGGTAGGCGGAGGCAGCAGGGAGAAACCAGTCACCCTTACCCTGAACGATGCGCGATAGTAGGACTTTGCAAGAGCCATACTACTTCGCTGCCATTGCTTGACATGGTATTAACCTACTGGGTATAATTGCCCTGCAACTTATGCCGTTGGCTTGTCAGTCCGTCTCGTCTACCAGCCCATCGCGGTGTTGCAACGCCACCAACCATCCCTCATCATAGCGAAGGAAAGGATATCTCATGTTATATCGATCTAGGCGTTCCCTCTACGCGGTACTGGCAACAGCGTTGTTGCTGGTGTTAGGCGCGGCGCTGGGTTTATTGCAGGCCAGTGCAGCCCCCGCTAGCCGGCCGGCAGCGGCCATGCCCCCCGCCGGCCAGACCTACGCCAATGGCGTGCGCGTCGTACAGTCGGAGAAAAACGACGTATCGCCCGCCCTGCGCGACATCCCGCCCGCCCCGGCGCAAATCAAGCATGAAAGCCCGACCAACCCCTATCCCCCGGTCAAAGTGACCAACGGGGCGAAGGATACCGTCGTTCAGCGCAGCTTTGGCCCGTTGGTAATGCCGACTCCCATCGCCAATTTCGACGGCATTAACTCGGTACAAAGTGCCTGCGGCTGTCTGCCGCCCGACACCAATGCCGATGTGGGCCTCACGCAAGTGGTTGAGACCGTCAATACCGCTTTTGCGGTCTATGACAAAACCGGCGGCGTACTGATGAGTCCGCGCGCCATCAACACGCTGTTCACCGGCTTTGGTGGCCCGTGCCAGACGCGCAACGACGGCGACCCCATCGTGCTGTATGATGCGCTGGCGAACCGCTGGTTTATCAATCAGTTCACTGCGGCGGCTCCCTATTATATGTGTACCGCCGTCTCCCAGACCGCCGACGCGACCGGCGCGTATAACCGCTATGCCTTCCTGATGGGCAGCACCGACCTCTATGACTATGAGAAGTACGGGGTCTGGCCGGATGCCTACTACATGACGGCCAATCTGTTTACCGGCGGTCAATCGTTCAACCGCCCGACGGCCATCGCCTTCGAGCGCGCCAAGATGCTGCTCGGCCAGCCGGCCACGTTCCAGGAGTTCAACCCCGGCAACTTCTACAGCAACCTCTTGCCGGCCAGCTTCAACGGCACGATTGCCCCGCCGGCCGGCGCGCCCAACACCTTCTTGAGTGTGTCGGGCAACCGCAACCTGATCCATACCTGGAAGTTCCATGTGGACTTCACCACCCCAGCCAACTCGACGTTCACCGGGCCGGTGAACCTGACCGCCGCGCCGTGGGATCCCGACCTGTGCGGTGGCTCCCGCAACTGCATCCCGCAGCCGCCGCCCGCTCCCCCGGCCCAGTACCTCGATACGCTGTACGATCACGCCATGTTCCACCTGTCCTACCGCAACTTCGGCGACCACGAGGCGCTGACAGTAGACGAGTCGGTGGACGAGAACAGCGCCGATCACTCCGGCATCCGCTGGTATGAAATCCGCAATCCGAGCACCAGCCCGTTCATCTATCAGCAGGGCACCTATGCGCCCGATGCAAATCATCGGTGGATGGGCGCGATCAACATGGACCGCGACGGCAACATCGCTGTCGGCTATAACGTGTCCAGTCTCACCGTCTTCCCTTCGATCCGTTATGCCGGGCGCTTGGCGACCGACCCGCTCGGCCAGTTGGCGCAGGGCGAAGGCACGCTCATCGCCGGCACCGGCGTGCAGCAAAGCACCAGCGGGCGCTGGGGCGACTACAGTTCGATGAGTGTCGATCCGAGTGACGACTGCACCTTCTGGTTTGCCGGCGAGTACCACGGCGTGACCGGCAATGCGAACTGGCTTACGCGCATCGGCAGCTTCAAGTTCCCCAGCTGCGGCGCGACCACCCCGACGGTGACCGCGACCGGCACGCCGGCGACCGCAACGCGCACGACCAGCCCGACCGCCAGCGCGACCGCCGGCCCGTGCCAGACATACAACGTCACCACCGGCACCGGCACGTTGGTGGCCGGCACCACCGACATTGGCAACCATTGTGACGATTGCAGCACCCTCATCACGCTGCCCTTCCCGCTCTCGCTGTACGGCCAATCCTACACTAGCGCCTTTGTCAGTTCCAACGGCGTGTTTGAGTTCGGCAGCAGCGATTACGCCTACGGCAATGCCTGCCTACCGGTGCCGATCTATAGCTACAGCGTGCTCCCCTTCTGGGATGACTTGATAACGAGCGGCACCGGCGAAGGGGTGTTTACCTCGGTCACCGGAACGGCTCCGAACCGCCTCTACAACGTGGAATGGCGCGCCAACGAGTTCACCTCCGGCAGCGCGATGGTCAACTTCGAGGTTCAGTTCCTCGAAGGCAGCAGCAACTTTAACCTCATCTACGGCACGCAAGTCGCTGAGGGCGGCACAACCCAAACGGTCGGCGTACAGCGCGACCAAAGTCAGTTCACTCAGGTGCTGTGCAATACCGCCGGCATCATCGCTGGTCGCCAATACAGCTTCACGCTCGGCGCGTGCGGCTCGGTGACCGTCACGCCCACCGCTGCGGCAGCGACGGTCACAAGCACCGCCACGGCGGGAGCCAGTGCCACCGCCACCGGCACGCCTTGCGGCACCGCCGCCGGCTGGACCGCCGGCCCCAACTTCCCGCAAGCCGCTGTCGTCCGCAGCGTCGGCGTGTATTATCCCGCCAACGGGCGCTTCTATGTCATGGGTGGCCGCACCAGCGATGTCGCCGGTAGCGACCTCCTCAACCCGGCCGAGTACGACCCGACTACCAACACCTGGGCCACCAAGACGGGTGCCTTCGGCGATAACCAAGTCAACAACATGGCCGGCGGAGTCCTCACCGTCGGCGGCGTGGACTTTATCGTGACCGTTGGCGGCTCGGCGGCCGGGGGCACCACCGCCAGCGCCCTGGTCCGCGTCTACAACCCCACCACGGATACGCTGGTCACCCTACCGGCCACCGAAAACTGGCCCGGCAACGCCACTGGCACCGTTCTGCCTGGTGGCTACACCGTGGCGAACAACAAGCTCTACATCATCGGCGGCTTCGACATCGGCACCGGCATGACCAACCAAATTTGGGAATATGACCCCAACGCGGTCGGTACACACTGGACGCAGAAGGTCAACCTGCCGGTGGCCCGCGGCTACGTGCCCGCCACCACCATCGGCGGCATCATCTACACCGGCGGCGGCTCCGACTATGTCGCGGCGGCACTGGTAGACACCACCGACTCGTACCGCTTTGACCCGACCGCCAATACCATCGCCGCCATCGCCAACATCCCGCGTGCCACCGCCGAAACCCGCGCCGTGACGGTGAACGGCCAGATGTGGGTGCTGAGTGGCGGACGCACCCTACCGAACCCCACTACCGAAGTGGACATCTACGATCCCACGACTATGGCCTGGACAATCGGCCCGCCGGTTCTCCTAGGCCGCCGCAACGTGGGTGCGGACAGCGACGGTAGCCACATCTTCCTGGTCGGCGGCTACAATGGGGCCGCTCCTGGTACGCCGGTCAATAACCTCGAAATCTACAACCCGGCGGTGCCGTGCAACACGGCCACAGTGACCACCGTCCCGGCGACGAATACGACCACTGCGACCGCAACTACCGCCGCCACGCAGACCAGCGTCGCCACGCAGACCAGCGTTGCCACGCAAACCAGCGTTGCCACGCAAACCAGCGTTGCCACGCAAACCAGCGTGGTCGCTACCGCCACGCAGACCAGCGTCGCCACGCAGACCAGCGTTGCTGCTACGGCTACCCGCACCACCGTCGCGGCGACGGCCACGGCGCAGCCGACGGTCGCCAGCACAGTGACCCCCACCGTCTGCCCGATCCGCTTCAGCGACGTGATCGACCCGACGGCCTACTACTACGACGGCGTGTACTACCTGGCCTGCCGGGGCGTGGTCAGCGGCTATAACGACGGCACGTTCAAGCCGTTCAACAACACCACGCGCGGGCAGATGACCAAGATCGTCACCCTGGCCTTCAACATCCCGCTCGTGACTCCCCCGCCCGCTACCAGTCGCACCTTCACCGATGTCACGCCCGACAACGTGTTCTATCAGCTGATCGAGACGGCGGCGGCCCATCAGATCGTGAGTGGCTATAGCTGCGGCGGCATCAACTCGCAGACCGGTGCGGCCGAGCCGTGCGACAGCGCCCGCCGCCCGTACTTCCGCCCGTCGAACTTCGTGACGCGCGGCCAGTTGACCAAGATCGTGGTCATCGGCGGCGGATACCCGCTGGTCAATCCGGTGGTCCCGACCTTCACCGATGTGGCGCGCGACAATGTGTTCTACCAGTTCATCGAGACGGCGGTCTGCCGTGGTATGATCAGCGGCTATGACGACCACACCTTCCGCCCGAACAACTATGCGTTCCGCGGCCAAATCGCCAAGATCGTCTACCTCGCGTTGACGGCTAACACGATCAACTGCCAGAACGGCGCAGCGGCCGGCGCGCCCAACCAGTAAGCTCCTGCGCGCGGGGCTAATCCCCCGCGCCGCAGCAAGCGGCGGTGCCGCCACAGAC
>JALYUO010000928.1 GCA_030853735.1 Chloroflexota bacterium | reverse complement strand
GGCCCCAACCGCGCCAACAGCGTCGCGCCTATCCGTTGCAGCAGGCCCACGCGCCGCCCGCTCACCGCATCCCATTTGCCGCAATCGTGTAGTAGCGCCGCCGCCAGCAGGGTTGGGTCGTGCTGCCCCGCCTGCCGCAAGCGCGCCGCGACGTTGAGCGCGTGGCGTTGGTAGGGGCGCGGCATGGCCCGGAATAGTCGCGCCGCCACTGGGGGCAGCGCCGCCGCCTGGATCGCCGTCGTCACTTCGGCGGCCGCCACTGGAGCGAAGGCCAGCGCAAACTGGCGCACGCGATAGGGCAGGCGACGGGCGAGGACAGACACGCGAGCCATCATAGGAGGTCAGCCGCGGCTAGAGCGAGAGTCGCCCACCGGTGAAGATCGCATCCAGCAGGCTGAAGAACGGTTCGGTGATGCGGCCAATCACGTTGAGGTGGAAATAGCCGGGCAGGAAAATCAGCGCCAGGAAAATGGCTGGACCGTAACGCCGAATCGGTTCGAGCAACAACGACCATTGATGCGACACCACGCCGGTCAGCACCGTAAAGCCGTCGAGCGGCGGCAAGGGGATCAGGTTGAAGACGAAGAGCAGGAAGTTGACATAAACCATCCAACCCAACACTTCGACCACCACCGTCGGCAGGTTGGCGTAGGTGTTGAAGCGAAACGGGATCGCCAGCACCGCGCCCAGCACCAAGTTGCTGAGAGGGCCGGCGCCGGCGACTAGCATCATGCCGCGCCGCCCACCGCGCAGGGCCATTGGGTTGACCTGGACTGGCTTGCCGTAGGCGAAAGGCGCGATACCCAGCGCCAATAAGACAAATAGGATCGCGCCGAAGGCATCAAAATGGGCAATGGGGTTTAACGTCACGCGGCCTGCGCGTAGGGGCGTGTTGTCGCCGAGCCGCACTGCCGTGTAAGCGTGCATAAACTCGTGGATCGTGGTGCCAATCAGGAAGCCCAGAATGATCCCGATCAGGCGGTTGGCATCAATGTTCATTAGCTATTGTTACGCTTTCCCGTCGTCGCGCGTTTCAAGTTCGTGTTTCACCGCGTCCACTTCGTCCTTCAGTTCCTCGATTTTCGCTTTGAGATCTGTCGTGTCGGGCAGCGGGGGGGGCGGCCCGGCGGTCGCGTGTGCCCCCGCATGGTGCGTGGGCACGTCGAAGTGGGCGACCATTTGGTGCGGATCAACGGGCGTTTCGGCCATCAGCGGGTCGCCGGTGGGGTCAGGCGCGCCGAACTTGGCGGGCATGGTCGCGCTACTCGTGTCCGGTGTGCCGGCCGCGCCGGTCGTGGTGCCTTCGTTCTTGCCCTGACCGTCGTCGGCTTTTTTCGCTGTGTCAATCGAGTCGCCGGCATCTTGGCGATTGGCCGCGCTGAGGGTGGGTTCGCCGAGCGCAGTCATCTGGTCGTCGTGTGCCACGCTCTCGCCTTCGTACCCAAACTCCTGCCCGCCCAGCCCGGCCAGCGCCGCGCGCACGGCCGCGAGTTGGTCCTCGGCGGGGTGCAACAAGACCAGCGTGGTGCCCGCGCCCTGTTTGGCCGCCTCGGCCTGTGCGTCGGCATCCTGGCCGGCGGCGTTTTCGCCGCTCATCAGATCCACCACCGCATCACCGCCGGCGGGTCGGAACAGGATCGAAATGTCCTCGGTGGGGTAGCCGGTCGCCGTGAGCGCGGCGACAATCGGCGCGGCCTCATGCTGACCAGGGAAGGTCGCCATATAGGTGGGCCGACCCACAATCGTCGTCTGTTCGTCCATGCTCTCCTCCAGGGTGGGGCCATGGCGGGCCGCTACCAATCGTCGGGGTTGCCCGCGCCCTCGCAGTGTACCATTGTGCGTAGGCGTGCGTCAACCTAAGCCGCTCTTTTGCAGATTCTGTGCCGCCTCTCTGGTTGTGGGGTGGAGACGGAACGCCAACACAGAGACACGGAGACACGGAGATTTGTGGAGATTTTCATGGTTGGTGGTGCAGAGCGAAAACCTAGCCTGTTACGTTCAGCGAAGAATCCGGGGCGGTGGGTGTCTCGTTCAGGGGGGGTTGGCTGGAAGGGTACAGAGTGTAGGCTCCCTCTCCCCTGCGGAGGAGAGGGAGCTAGACCTGTTGGCGCTACCCGACCAAACCCCTAGCCCTGAAAGGCTGGGTGCCTGCCCACAGACGCACTTCGCTGAAAATGAGTCGCCGGTGATTAGGTTGGACAGCACGGCAGCCGATTCTTCACTGCGTTCAGAATGACAGAATTTCCTCTTTGCTCACAGGCTGAACTGTTACTCACACAATACGCAATACGCATCACGCCGGGCGTTGCACTAGCGTCGCCAGCAAATGGGCCAGCGCCGCCGCCGGGTCTAGGCAGCGACCGGGATGGACCGGCGAAGGCTGAATGATCGTGCTGCGCGGCGCGGTCAGCCAGTGGAAGCGTTCGCTTTGCGGCAAGCGCCCGATGGGGCCGCTATCCGGGCCACCGGCGGCGATGTGGGCCAGACTATCGAGATGCGCCTGGATTTCGGCGGCATCGGCGCTCAGATCGAGGGCGGCTAGGCGGGCGGGGTCGAGATCGAGCGCGGCGGCCAGGAAGCGGCGCGTGCGGCAGTAGAGGATCACCCCGGCGTTCAGGCACTCGCCCCGCTCCACGCGCGGCACCACCCGGATGATCGCATAGTCAAAGGGACTCGGCGCGGGCACGGATCGCCTCCTCCACAAAGATCGGGGCGGCATCCAGGCGTGCCGTCAGATAGGCCAAATACGCCGCGCGTGTGGCTGCCGGATCGGGGAAGGTGGTTTCGCCGGTCAGCCAGCCGTCGGGGATGGCCTGGATAATGCCGTCTAGCACCGCAGGCGTGAGCCGCGGGGCCAGCGTGGCCGTGCTGTCGGCCAGCACGCGCGCTTGCCGCAGCAGCACATGGTCGCGGATGGCGACAAACGGGCTGCGTGCCCGCGCCGCCCAATCCGCCCAGGTGTGATGAAAATAGAGCGCCGCGCCGTGGTCAATCAGCCACAGGCGCTTGTGCCACAGCAGCAGGTTGGGGTTGCGCGGCGTGCGATCCACGTTGGTCACGTAGCTATCGAACCAAACCACCGCCGAAGCCAGCGCCGCATCCACCGCCGGGCGCACCAGCGGATCGTAGGTGATCGAGCCGGGCAGATAGTCGAGTGCCAAGTTGAGGCCGGCGCTGGCCCGCAGCGGGATTTGCAACTCTGGGTCGGGTTCGCCGCGCGCCAACGCCGGGTCCAGGTCCAGCAGCACGATCTCCGGCACCGGCAGGCCCAGCGTGCGTCCGATTTCGCCCGCCAGCAGTTCGGCGATCAGTGCTTTCGGCCCCTGCGCCGCGCCGCGCAGCTTGACCACATACAGCCCATCGTCGTCGGCTTCCATGATGGCGGGCACCGAGCCGCCTTCGCGCAGCGGCGTGACATAGCGCGTGGCCTGCACTGTGCGGAGCGCCAGGGGAGTGCCCGCGCCGGCGGGCGCGCTACTCATAGCCCAACAGTTTGGGGAGCCAGACCCCCAGCAGATAGCCGCCGAAGCCGGAAATTACGCCGACCGCGATCACTTCCAGCGCGCTCTTGAACAGGTTGAGCCGCGCCAGTTTGCCGCGCACCAAGCCGATGCCGATCAGCACCAGAAACGTCAGGCCTAGCGAGGTGATAAACGCCTCGTTAATGGGCAAGAAAAAGTAGGCGATCAGTGGCACAATCGAAGCCACCATGTAGGAGAAGCCCATGATCAGCCCGTCTATCACGCGCACCGTATCGGGCGCGATTTCCAGCCCTAGCTCCTTCTCGACAATCGTCTTCTCATAGGACTGCGGGTAGCGCGCCAAGCGTTCGGCGATAGTCTGAGCATCGGCGGGCGACACGCCTTCGTCTTCCAGCAACACGATCAGTTCTTGCAGTTCCGCTTGCGGATTGGCCCGGATCTGGCGCAGTTCGTCTTCCACTTCGGCCAATTGCACTTGCGCCTCGGCCCGCCCGGCCAGAAACTCGCCCGCACCCATCGAAAGCGCGCCGGCGAACGCCTCGGCCAGCCCGGCGATGATCACCGCGCGGATGCTGCCGGTGCCGCCCGCCACGCCGCTGACCACGCCCAACGGCACCAGCAGCCCGTCGAGCGAGCCGAACACAAATTGCCGGATGCGGCTGAGGCGCGCCACGCGCGCTTTTTCGCCTAAGATGCGCGCCCGCTCCGCCGCTGTGGTCGGCGGGAGAGCCGCCACGTTTGCGGCGGGATCACTGCTACGGGCTGGCGACCGATTACCCATGTCTGTTACTCGCTTTCTCCTCGAATGATCTTGCCCCGTTAGAGCAAGAGCGGCACCACAGTGTACCATAATCGCCGCCTGCGCCACAAAAACGCCTGGGGCAAATGCCGCTAATGGGCAGGGGCGACTAGAACTCGCCGCTACCGCTACGAAGCCCGCCTACGCGGGCTGCGCGGGGGCGGCACACGGTAGATCCGCAATTCACGGGGGATATGGTCGTAGCCCACGTAAGCGGGCTTCGTAGCGGTAGCGGCGAGTTCTAGTCGCCCCTGCCCATTAGCGGCATTTGCCCTGCAAAAACGCCGCCGCGCTTTGACAAGGGCTGGGTGGCGGGTGTACAATTATAGGGTAGAGGTGCCGTCCCGTCCGCCGCCCATTCCAGCCGCCTTGTGGCGGAGCCGAGAGAATGCTATGCAACAGATGGATCGTGACCGCGAGAAAAACGGCGGCGAGGGAGCGGGCAAGCCCACCGGCAAACCGACCGGCACGGGCTTGCTCGACCGCCAGCTGGAGGAAATCCTCCGTAATGCCGAGCGCAACCATCGGCGGCAGCTCTGGTGGCGGCAGGTGCGCGGCAGGGCGCGCGGGGCGCTGGGCCAGGGCCGCGGCCGCGACTCGCCGGC
>JALYUO010000921.1 GCA_030853735.1 Chloroflexota bacterium | reverse complement strand
CCACTGAGGGGGTTGGCAGCCCCCATAGTAGGTAATTGAGGCATAGATTGCTCCAGCCCCCTCTTGACAGCCGCCGGTTTACCTGCTATGATAAGAGCAAGGTAATACCTGAGCCTCCCGCAAGGGGGTCTTTTGGGAACGTAGGCCGTCCATTCGCTTCCAGGCTTCGGGACGGTCTACGTTTTTCTATTTACTGGTAGTTCTTCACGACGGTCCAACGGTTAGCGGCGGGAGGGTTTCTCCCGACCTTCGTTGGGCCGTTCGTGATCAGCCGCCGGCGGCGCGTCACCCACCTGCGCGGTAGCCTCAGCATTGGCCTGAATCACTCGGATCAGCGCCAAATCACTCGTTAAAGCATCTTCCAAACGGGCCAAATCAACGGTAGCGATGCGGCCCACTTCGCGGTGCAGTTGGAACAGGCTCAGGTCGTTAAAGCGGATCTGTGGTCCGGCCGGCTCAGGCCGCGCGAAACTCGTCGGATAGACGGTCGGCGTGCGACGGCGTGCGGGAACAGGTTCCTCCGCCTCTTGGATCTGCTCAGGTTCTGCTTCCAGATATACGGTGGGTTCGGCAACCGCTGTACTCAGGTTGCCCAACTTCCAATCGCGCACCAGAGTCTCAACTGCGCGTACACTTAGCCCCTCTTCGATGACGCGCTGCGCTAGTTGCAGTTGCACTTCTGGGTCAAGCACCCGGCTCAGGACCATTGCTGCGCCTGCTGAGAGCAGGGTGCGCGACGTAATCCCTTCACCCGATATTCCATGTGGAATATTCTCGCCACTCTCAACTTCACCCATGAGTGTCTGGATCGCAGCCGGCAGTTCTAGCAACGCCAGCATCTTCGAGATGTAGGCTTGCCGCTTGCCGATCCGCTCGGCCAGTTGCACCTGCGTGTAATGGAACTGGTCCATCATAAAGCGGTAAGTGCGCGACTCTTCTAGTGCGCTCAGGTCGGCGCGGTGCAGATTTTCCAGCAGGGCCATTTCCAGCGCCTGGGCATCGTCTACCGCTTTGACGATCACCGGGATATTGGTGCGCCCGGCCCGTCGTGCTGCGCGCCAACGCCGTTCGCCTGCGATGATGCGATATTTGCCGTCGGGCAACGCCTGCACGTGGATCGGACTCATTACGCCATGCGTTCGCACCGATTCGACCAGTTCCTCCATCTGTTGCGGGTCGAAACTTTTGCGCGGCTGGGCAGGATTCGGGCTGACGCTATTGATGTCTACATAGCGAATCTGGTCACGCAGATCGGCTAGATCCGTGACTAAGTGCGTGCTGCTTAGGATGTCTTCCCGTTCTTGCTCCGATAGGGAGCGCAAATCGTGTTCGATTTCCTGCTGGGTGCGAAGTACGGCTCGCCGCCCCCGGCCTTGCGACGCATTACCGGCTTCCGCGTCGGGTGGGATTTCGCGCTCACGCGCCTCGCTGGCCCGCCGTTGCAGGCCGGGGAAGAGTTGGTCGGTCGAGGGACGGTTGCGTGGTGGCATTAGGTGGCCCCTCCCTCATCGGCACGCCCCTCGGCGCGGGAGCTATGGCGGCGGATTTCACCGGCGACCTGCAAATAGGCGCGGGCTGCATCTTCGCTGGGATACAGCAGCACAAACGGCTTCTGGAAGGTCGGGCTTTCGGTCACGCGCACTGACTGCTTGACCATCGTGGGGAACAGCCGGGTGCCGGTGGCGGTGCAGAAGTTGGTGATAGCCTGCAACATATCGCGGCTGTTGAGCGTGCCCGCCTTGTACTGCGTCACCAACACGCCGCTGATGCGGAGTTTGGCGTTGACCACATCGCGTACATCTTCAATCGTGTCAAGCAGCATTTCCAGTCCCTTGATCGGTAGATACTCGCAACTGACCGGTACCACTGTGCTATCGGCGGCGGCCAGGGCGTTCACCGTCAGCAGACCCAGTGAGGGTGGGCAGTCAATGATCACCTGATCGTAGCGGTCCAGCACCGGTTCTAGCTTACGCCGCAGTGCGATCTCACCCAGTAGCTTCTGCTTTAGCTCGAACTCTGCCCCCGCCAGTTCGATGTTTGAAGGGGCTAGGTCAAAGCCGAAGGCTGTACGGATGGTAGCCCGTGGCAATGGCACGTTATTGACCAGCACGCTGTACATCGTCGGCAGGTCGGTCGTCTCAATGC
>JALYUO010000886.1 GCA_030853735.1 Chloroflexota bacterium | reverse complement strand
GGGTAGCGGGCGGCGGCGCGTTGCTGATCGCCGTCAGCGCGCCTAACACCAGCGCGACCGTCAGCAACAGCCCTGCGACCAGCAGCCGCCGCCGGGCGGTGGGATCATAACGTAGGCTCTCAAACATCGCGGCTCCGGCGGCTTAGGGCAAATAGATTTTGGGCCGGGCCGCTTTGTTCGCGCCGGCTGTAGTCCCTTTGGCTTTGGCTTTGGCGGCGGCGGGCGCGGACGGGGCGGGGCCGGCCTCGTTGCCGTGCAGCAAGCCGGCAGCGTGCGCGGCGGCGGTCGAGTCGTCCTTCTTGCCCGCGTCGGCGTGCGATGGTTGGTCGGAGGCCGCAGGGGTGGGAGCCACCGGCAGGCCATACATCCGCTGCAGTGCAGCAAGCCGCGACTCTGTCCAGGCATCAAGCTGCTGGGCCGACAGAGCCCCTTGTGCGCCGTCCACCAACTGCCCCTTGTAGAACAGGATCAGCGTCGGCAACGCCTTGATGCCCAGGCTTTGCGCCACCGCCTTCTCGGCCTCGGTGTCCAACTTCACGCACTTAACCACCCCCGCTTGGCGCGCGGCGTAAGCGGCAAAGGTCGGCGCGAACTGCTTGCAGGGGCCGCACCAGTCCGCCCAGCAGTCCATCAGCACCGGCAAGTCGGCCTCCAGCACTTCCGCCTGGAAGTTGGCTTGCGTGATGTCCCGGATCACACTGGTGGCGGCTTGCTTGCGCGCGGCGACCGCCTGCGCTTGCGCCTCGATCTCCCGCTGCGCGGCGCGCTTTTCGGCGGCTTCCTCGCGGGTCAGCAGTCCCAGGATCTGTCCGCTAACGAGGTCCAATTCAAACAAATTGTCGGCCCAGCGCACAGCATCCGCATCGCAAAAGTTGATGCAGGGACCAGGACAATCGCCACAGATCGTCGCATCCACCTCCCAGGTCTTGGCCTCGACGTTATGGTGATACGCCCCGTAGGGGCAGCCGGTGGCGGCGAAACAAACCTCGCGGTTTAGGCAGGTGGTGGGATTGACTAGAACAGGCATGTGTCTTCTTTCCAGGTATGGGCTGCGAGTCAATTAGCAGAGCCATTATACCGCAGCCTGTCGGGGAACGGCAACTGCTGAATACGTTGAGCGCAATCCTGCTACCACTTGACTGGTTTGTGAAAGGTGCCTCTAACATCGGTTAGTGTAGGTGGGAACTGGCTAGCAGCAAGCACACCTTTGCGAATTGGTCTGACAAACTGCGCGTGTTGCTGAAGCTCTGCGCTCGGATGGGGCTGTGGATTGACAATACCTACCACTTTACCGAATTGCCGGCTCACTATGCGGATAGGTTCTTTAAGATCCGAGTCATTTGTGATAACTATAGCTACATCAAACTTATCATGGCACGCATCTACTGGTAACTGTGTTGCCAGATTGACATCTGATCCTTTTTCCTCTGTCTTGATTACTGTTGCGAAGTATGGCCCGTTCGCGGATGGGTTAGCTAACGGCATCTGTACTTTATGGGACAAGAAGTGACCTAGCGTGATAGACACCGTGGAGAGTGTTTTTAACGCACGTAAATATAATTCTTGCCGGATAGGTGCATCTACATTACCTGGACGACCAGAAACCTTTGCTGTAAAATAATTGATGTGCTGCACATCGTAGCGTGGTAGCAAAAGGCGGCAAAGTCTCTCAAGATTAAGCCAGCGATACGAAGTGTCTTTCAAGGAGCCGTAATAGAGGTTAAAGCCATCAATATATACGATTGTTCGCATGGAAACTCCTTATAAAAGCAGAAGCCGCCCGAAGGCGGCTTCGCACCCAGCCACCGAAGCGCCTGGGGTCATAACAGTAGTATTATACATAATCTGCAACGTGCTGTCAAGCAGTTTTGTTGGCAAAAGCTGTTATGCAAACCGCTGACTTCGCTGTGATCATCCTAGCCGGGGGGCAGAGCCGGCGCATGGGGCAGGACAAGGCGCTGCTGCGCCTGACCCCCGGCGGCCCGACCTTGATCGAGCGCGTCATCGCGGCGGCGCGTCCGTTGGGACCGATCCTGCTGGTGACCAACACGCCGGATCGCTATGCTTGGCTGGGGCTGCCCATGGTGCCCGACCCGCAGCCGGGCCAGGGGCCGCTCGGCGGGCTGGCGGGGGGCTTGGCCGCTGCGCCCGCGCCCTACAACTTGGTGCTGGCCTGCGATCTGCCCGATCTCCAGCCCGCCGTGCTGGCCGTGCTGGCCGCCGTGCCCCGCACTTACGATGTGCTGGTGCCGCGCTGGACTGCCGCCGACGGCACACGCCAGATCGAGCCACTCCATGCCGTCTATAGCCGTGCCTGCCTGCCGGCCATCCAGGCGGCGTTGGCGGCGGGGCACCGAGCGGTCCACAGCTTCTATCCCGCCGTGCGCGTGCAGTATCTGGCCGACAGCGCGCTGCGCCAGGTAGACCCCCACTGCCGCAGCTTCCGCAACCTCAACACCCCAGCTGATCTGCTTCCCCCTGCCGACGAATTGATCCGCGAAGGGCCGCGAAGAACCGCGAAGAACGACGACGACGGATTGATCCGCGAAGGGCCGCGAAGACACGCGAAGAACGACGGAGACGGATTGATCCGCGAAGGGCCGCGAAGACACGCGAAGAACGACGAAGAAGATGGTATATAGCTAGGGAAGATCCGGTGTATTGGTGTGTTGATTGGGTCTATTGTGGGTGTTGGCGAAGCGTCGCCATTCCAGCTTGGCGGGGCTGCCGAAGTTGATGAGCAAGCCGACCTGTGACCCTGTGGCCTTTAGGTAGTTGATGATTTGCGCCTCTTCTTTGCTGGATAAGCGTTCTAAGGCTTTGATCTCGACGATGATCTGCTTATAGCACACAAAGTCCGCGATGTACTCCTTTTTGAGCGGGCGGCCTTTGTACATGACAGGCAAGGGCGTTTGACTCGTGAAGGAAATGCGGCGGTCGCTCGGTTCGATCTCTAGTGCTTCCTGATAGACGGCTTCCAAAAAGCCTGGTCCCAGTTCCTGATGTACCGCTATCGCCGCCCCGATGATCGCAAACACCTCATCCCTCAGCAGCAGGTCTGTCCTGTTCCCCTCCCCACCGTACCTCTCACGCCCCATCATCGCCGTAACCCTCTCCGCATCATCATCCAACTATATAACCCAAACCTTCTATTTCCTCACATTTCTTCGTCGCCTGCGCGGCCCTTCGCAGCCCTGAGCGGATCAAATCTCATCTTCGTTGTTCTTCGCGGCCCTTCGCAGATCAAACCGCATCTTCGTTGTTCTTCGAGGCCCTTCGCAGATCAATTCTTCTTCGTCGTTCTTCGCGGCCC
>JALYUO010000881.1 GCA_030853735.1 Chloroflexota bacterium | reverse complement strand
GTCTGTTGGTTTGGGCGAATTTGGGGCTGGGGGCTTGATTTTCACTTTTTAGTGAAAAATCGTTTATTTAGGGGGCCTCTTTTGCGCGTTGGTCCGCCTTGGGAGGTAGGGGCTAGGTCTTAGGGTGTATCCACACGTCCATCTTTAGACGGAGTGTGCGCTGCGACTTTGGGTGGAGGAGAGGGGGCCGTTGGGCGGATTGTGTGCTGTAGGGGTGCCGGGCACTGTGCCGGTGCGGTGCTGGGGCGGGTGGGGCCGTTGGCGGAGCGGGGGCGATCTCGGTCTGTCCGTTCCCGCCGCGGCTCCCCAGTCATTCGGGTCTGCGTGCCGTAGGCGGGGACGGCCTGCCCCCAGACGGAACAGTTACGTAGTTTAAGCGGTTTGCTAAAACCTGTAATTTGTGTACAATGTCGTAAGAAATATATTCTGTATAAAAAGGAGCTATCTCATGAGTGATACACAAATAACAATTTCTGCGCGAGTGCCCGAAAGCCTGGGCCAGCAAGTGGATCGTTTGGCGACTGCCATCCGGCGGAACCGTTCTTGGGTCATCGAGGAAGCTGTACGCGCCTATATCGCCCAGGAAATGCAGTTCCTAGCGGCGGTTGAAGAAGGCATCGCCGCCTACGCTGCTGGAGATGTGGTGGATCATGCCGAAGTTGTGGCCGATTTCGCCCATCGGCAGCAGGCGCAATAGCCTCATGCGTATCATCTGGACTCATCCGGCCCGTGCGGATGTGAACGGCATCTGGGATTACCTACAAAAGTGTCGCCCTCGTGCCGCAGAGTTGACAGAAAGTGCGATCCTGAAGGCGGTAGATCGCTTGGTCGCTTTTCCCTATCTGGGCCGACCCGGAAGGAAAGACGGTACCCGTGAACTGGTGATTACCGGGCGACCCTACATTGTGATCTACGGAGTGGTGGCCGAGACAGTAGTAATCTTCCGGGTGCTGCATAGCGCGCAAAATTGGCCGGATCAAGGGTCAGGGATTGGCGGAGAGCAGGAATAGGAGTAGTTCACTTACGCACAGAGGGAGGGTGACGATGGAGCCGCCGAAAGCACCGGACCGCATGACGGCGATCCTGAGCGCGCAACGCAATGCGCTGGTAAACCGCTTTGTGCAACAGGCGCAGGCGACCATCCCGGCCTATGCCGCCGTGCCGTTGGTGATGCTCACCCCACAGCTCGGCCTGTTGGTAGACACCATCTTTGCGGCGTTGCGCGACCACGACCCCTCGATCATGACCCGTTACCTGGACCAGGCCACCCGTAGCCGCATCGAACATGGCTTCCCCGTGGAGTCGCAGATTGCCCTCTCTGGCCTGATCGAAGCGATCCTGCGCGAAGCTGTCACGCACGCCTTCGCCGCCGACCCGCCGCTGCTAGCGCAGTCGCTGCACCGCCTCGAAACCCTTGCCAACATCGGTCGCAACGCCGTCGGGCGCATCTTGCTCTCCACCCTCATGCCGCCGCCGGAGTAGGTCTGTGGCGGGGGCGCGCACCGGGACATTTGTCCCGCGCAAACCGGGCGTGGGACCGATGCGCCGCCGGCGGATTGGTGCTATAGTAAGGGCAGATAACGAATTGCGAATAGCATGAACACTCTCTCCTCCTGCTGAACCGCACGGTCTTGGCTGCGGGAGCCGAGACCGTGCGGCGGGGTTAGGCGAGGGTCAGCAACTTACGGAACTCTTCGCTCTCCTCCTCTTCAAACGGCCCCACGAGGCTCAGATTGAGCCGATCCGCCCGGAACAAGCGCCCCGCCAAATCCTGCACCTGGCCCACCGTCACGGCATCAATCCGCTCAATGATCTCGTCTATATCCAGGATGCGGTCTATGAGCAGTTCTTGCCGCCCGGCGCGCGAGGCCACGCTCATGCTGCTTTCCAGCGACAGCAGCAAGCCGCCTTTGTTGTACTCCTTCACCTTCTGCAACTCAACCTCCGGCACCGGCGATTGGCGCAGGCGATCTAGCTCGTGCAACACGCCTTCCAGGCAATTGGCCGGCTGCTCGTTGTCCACCGCCGCGTAGACCACCAGTTCGCCCACATCGTGCAGCGTTTCGAGATAGGAGGCCACGGTGTAGGCCAGCGCGCGCTTTTCGCGGATCTCCACAAACAGCCGGCTGCTCATGCCGCCGCCCAAGATGCTGTCTAGCAACATCTGCACATAGCGGTCGGCAGCGGTGTAGGGCAGCGCGGGCACGCCCAAGCAAAGTTGTGTTTGCTCGGTGTCTTTAGGCACCAGCCGGACGCGGGCGGCGGTCTGGTCACTGCGTGCGGGGGCGTAGGCGGGGGGCCGGCGCGGGTCGTGGCGCTGGCCCAGGCAGGCT
>JALYUO010000861.1 GCA_030853735.1 Chloroflexota bacterium | reverse complement strand
CTCCAGATCATTAGCTGAATTACTATAGCTCAATCTGCACGGCAAAGGTACCTACAAGTTAGCCTCTCATTGCGTTTCTCAGCGAACTCTGCTATCATGGCAGCCATTAGCCCGTGGCGATGGGGCGCGCGGCAGAGAAGCGGCATAGTTATTGCAGGCGCAAGTGGGCGCGGGTGCTTGCCCCGGCGATGGAACCCCGCCCGCGCACTACAATTGCTAAAGGAGCAGCAGCGCATGAATCAATCACAGCAACGCGGCCCGTTGGCGGGCCTGGGCAGCGGGATAAGTCGCATCCTCTTGATCGTGGGCGTGGCGGTGCTGGCCCTGTGTGCCTGTCTGGGTTTCACGGTGTTTCGCGGCCTGTTGCCCGGCGGCGCTACGCCGACCGCTAGGGTGCCCACCGCCCTGCCGATCAGCGGCGGGGTGCCGACCGGCAGCGGCCCGCAGATCAGCACCCTGACGCTGACCACGGCCGTCGCGGCGGGTAACAGCCCGGCCAACCCAACCCAGACCTTTGCCACCGGCGTGCCGATTATTTATGCGGTGGCCGATACGCGCAATATCCGCGCCGGTGACACCTTTTTTGCCCGTTGGAGCCGCAATGGGCAGCCGCTGGAAGACACCAAGCAACTGGTGGCCGACCGCGCCTATCCGCGCACCAACACCGAGTTCCATATCCAGCCGAGCGGCAGGCCGTTTCAAGCCGGCAACTACACGGTTCAGGTGTATATCAACGGTAATCCAGGGCCGCAAGCCGCATTTGTCGTGCGCTAAAGGAGACGGAGATGATGAATTCGGACGGATCGGGTATCGGCCTGCTGCTCATCGGATGCCTCGTTGTGCTGGTGGTCGGGGCAGTATTGCTGGTGCTGCTGGTGCGTGCGCTGTTGGGCGGACGACGCAACCCGCCGGCCACGGGCCAGGGACCCTACCAGCCGCAGTACAACGACCCGAACATCACCAGTGGGGGCAGCTTCGGTGGCGCAGGGGGTGGGCCAAACCAGGGGCCGTATCAGCCGCAATACAACGACCCGAATATTACCAGTGGCGGCAGCTTCGGCGACGGCGCGACTGGAGCCGGCAACCCGCCCTCCTATGGTGGGTTCAGCGGCGCACAAAGCGGCCCCGGCTTCGTGCCGGATGCGCCCGGCGGCTATGCCGGTAATAGCCCATCTGCTGCCGCGCCCGACTTCGGCAATAGCGGCTTTAGCCCCGATCCTACTAGCCCGTCGCCAGATCAACGCGGCACCGGAGAGGGCGATAATCGCCCGCGTTACGACGACCCGAACATTAGCAGCGGCGGCAGTTTTGGCGGCTAACCCCGCCGGCGTATGAACCGGCCACGCGCGGGGCGGCTGGACCCCGGCGGACATGACCGCGCAAGTGCAGGTGGCCCGCGCCCTGATCGCGCGTAAGCGCCCCCAGGCCGGGCCGCTCGAACTATGGATCACCGAACTGGGTGTGCAGAGTGGCGGGCCGGGCGACACCAGCCTGGACAACAAAGCCGACACCCCCGCTGCCGCCGCGCACCTGCTGGCCTCATTGACTGCCTTGGAAGCGGCGGGGCTGGATAAGCTGTTTGTGTTTGAGTTGCGCGACGGCCCGCCCACTGGGGCGACGTTCTGGGGGCGCTTCGGCATTCTCAGTTATGACCTGCACCCCAAGCCGATCTATCACGCGCTGGCGGCGCTGGCGGCGCTGGGGCCGGACTGGTTGCCGGCGACGGTGCAACCGGCGCGGCCCGATGTCGGCGTGCTGGCTGCGCCCGCCGGTGCGGCGATTCTGTGGCACACCGGCAGCACAGCGCTGCGCGTGCGGGTACAACTGCCC
This sequence comes from Chloroflexota bacterium, assembly GCA_030853735.1. Lineage (GTDB taxonomy): Bacteria > Chloroflexota > Chloroflexia > QHBQ01 > JAICKM01 > JAICKM01. The sequence continues at coordinate 253 of JALYUO010000861.1, read as the reverse complement.
GCCGGCGGACCCGGCTCCGTCCAGGCTACGCTGTTCGACGCGGATCATAACAACCCCGCCGCCGGCAAGGGCGGCGATGTGCCGGTGCCGTTGGGCCGCCGTGCCCCGGCTGATCTCGTCTTCGACCTCTTGCCCGACAGCCTGGTGGTGCTGCAACCCTGACCCTGCGGACCGCACCCCCCCGTCCCCTCTCCTGTACCTGGGGGGCCGGGACGACGGGGCCGGGGCGACTGGAACTCGCCGCTACCGCTAC
>JALYUO010000778.1 GCA_030853735.1 Chloroflexota bacterium | reverse complement strand
CTACCATGCCCTGGCCGAGCAGGCCACCCAGGAGCGGCAGGCCGCCCTGCACGACCCGGTGTGGCAGACCGCCTGGGGCCTGTTGCAGGTGGCCGACGCGCTGGCCGACGAAGTGGAGCGCGCCGCAAGGGCGGCCCCGCCCACCAGCGCAGTGCCGCCCTTCGTCCGCCGCCTCAGCCGGGTGCTGCACGAGCAGATCGGCCTCGCCTTGCGTGCGCCCGGCCTGGTGCCCGTTCAGGTGCCGGCGGCGACGATGGCCTGGGGGGCCAGCGGGGTGTTCCGCCGGTCCGATGCGGTGACTGCCGCCCGCGAAGCCATCACCGCCGCCGTGGCGCTGTTCCCACCGGCCCGTGCGCCGCACGATCTGGATCGCTACAAAGCCCGCTTGGCCGCCTTGTGTGCGCCCGGCAGCGGCCCCCTGGCCCGGATGCGGGCGCAGGTGCCCCCGCTCGGCGAGGTTGCCACCGCCATTCTAGTCGGCGCACGCGAAGCGGCGTTCTCCGACATCCAGGCCGCGCTGGCCGCAGGTAATCCGGGCCTGGCCCACAACTGGTTTGAGGCCGCTACCCAATAACCGTCGGCCGGTCCGCGCCGGCTTCATGTTGGACATTGTGATGATCACACGCACCGATACCGACGACGCACAATGGATCACCACTGGCCTCGACCTGGGTGGGCGTTTCCGCGTGACTGGCGCGCTCGACCGATCCGCTATCGGCAACTGGGCCACCGTCGTGGCGGCCGAATCGCTCGACCCGGCCGCCACCGGCGGTGAGCGCCATGTCGCCCTCAAAATCATGCGCGGGCGGCACCTGGGCAAGCCCGCCGTCTACGGCCAGTTCGCCCTCGAAGCCCGCTTGCTACGCGACTGGTATGGCCTAGGCAGCGCCGCCGGCTTGCTCGCCGCCGGCTACCTGCGCGACCCGGCCTACGGCGCGCAGCGCGTGGACCCCGATGGCGTGGTACTGCACAGCGAAGCTGATGCCTTTGCCGCTGAGGCCGATCTGCGGTGTGCCGGCGATTGGCGACCCTTCCTGGTCCTGAGCGTGGTGCCCTTCACCGCCACCCTGCTGCACCGGCTACGCCAGTTGCACGGCCCACATACCCTCGCGCTCAACGCGGTGGTACCGCTGGCCGAGGCCGTCACCATCACCATCGCCGGACTGGATCTGCTCGATGCTTGCCATAGCGAACAGGTTTACTACCGGGACCACAAGCCCGAACACGTAATCTGGCGTGATGGGCGTTTTGAGTTTCTCGACTGGAACGGCGGCGAGTGGGTGCGCGGGCCGTTGCGTGGCAGCCTACCGCAAAGCGAAGCTCAACTCGACATCCAGAACTTTATCGGTTATGCCGTGTACCCGCTCTACACCGGCTGCGCCATAGACGGCGCGGCGATCCGCCCCACCCAGCGCAGCACGCCCCACCCCCCGCCGCCCACCAGCATGAGCGATGGCGACCACCTGCCCTTCTACGGTGCCGAAGCCTGGCTGCCGGCTGATCTACGCAGTATCCTCAGCCGCCCGTTTTGGAGTCCGATGCGCCGTTACAACACCGCCGGCGGCATGGCCGCCGATCTGCGTGCCTTCCTCCAGAACTGGCGGGTCGCGGGGTTAGCGACCCGCCTCGACCGGGTACTCGACGAAGTGGCCGCTGCCCAAGCGCACCTGCGCCAGGCGCAACGCAGCATGAACACCCTGGTGCGCCTAGCCGACCAACCGCGCAACGCTAGCCTCACGATCAGTAGTGAGATCCGGCGGTTGCAACGCCACCTGCAACGCATGGTGGATGGACAACTGTTCCCCGGCGAAGGAAGCGATCCTTAAGCGGAGCGCCACATCCCGCTCCGTAACCCCCGTTTAACAAGGAAAGGACAGACGCATGGCAGCCATCGGCATCCCGTTTCTCGACGACCTGCAACAGAAAGTGCAGCGTACCGACCTCACCCGCGACGCGGCTCTCACCAAATTGTCTGAGTGGGAAGACGATATCGTCAACCGCAGCGACGAAGAACTGGATGCCGCCTGGAATTTCCGCCAATCGCTCGACGGTGGGGGGCCGGGTGGGGGGAGTAGTGGGGGACCGGCCCCCGCGCAACTCGAAAACCTGCTCGCTGCCGGGCTGGTGCAGCATATTGACAACGTGCTGGCCGAACTGCAAAACCTGGCCGCCGCCAACCGGCTTACCGACGAATATCTCATGGTGTTGCAAACCGTCATCCACGAAGGTGGCCCGCGGTACAAAGACCAGGTCAGCGCCCTGCTCAACAATATGCCCAGCCGCAGCCCCGGCCTCAACGATCTGCACGATTCGCTGCTGGGTATCCTCCCCGGCGACCAGCATATGCCGGAGCCGCTTCCCCAAACCAATGGGCACAGTAGTGGGGGGGTCGGAACCGTCCCCCCCCCGCCGCCGGTCAGCGAGGGGTACGCGCCCCAAGCCAGTTACACCGCCAGCCACAGCACGTCGGACCCCTGGGTGGCGGCCCAGCAGTTTATCGCGCTGGGCCGCTGGGACCAGGCCCGCGACTCGTTGGCCCGCATCCCGCAGAATCACCCGCGCTTTAACGAAGTGCCGCTGCTGTTGCGTACTATCGCCGACGACGAAGTCTACGACCAGATCCCCGGCCTGCGCGATATGCTCGGCCAGTTTGCCTCGTCGCGCAGCCGGCGCGACTGGCGCGAGTTCGAGTCGCGCCAGGAGCAAGCCCGCCGGCTGATCGCCGATGCCTCTACCCGCGCCGGGCGCGGGTTGCCCACCCCACGCAGTCTGGTCGAGATCTTCGACGAGGCCATCAAAGCCCAGGATGCTGAAAAACTGGTCGTCTCGGCCATCGCCGACCGCCGCAAGGGCGATTTCGCCGAGGCCAGCAACCGGCTGAACGAAGCCTCGCGGCTGGATCCCCGCTATACCCGTGTGCAGATCGAGCAACAACGCAATACCGACCTGGAACAAATGCTATTCGACCTGCGCCGCAATCCGCTCGGCACCACGCATGAGTTGCTGGAAGGCGAGTCGCTGGCCGAGCAACTGCTGGCCCCGGATGGTGCGCCGGCCAGCGAAGTGGCGCAAAATCTGCGCGACAAAATCAATACCCGCATCGAGAGCCTAGTGCAGTCGGGCCACCGGTTTGTCGAGGGCCAGCAGCGGACGATCGCCGATGCCGGCAACCTGGACGATAAGCTGCGCTCCTGCGACATGATCGAAGCCAAAATCAATGAGATCACTCAGGTGCGTAAAGACGACCCTGAACTGCCCGATATGCGCGACCGCCTGGAACGGATGCGCCGCCAGGTTGCCAGCCTCAAAGATCAGCGCGATACGCTGGTGGCCGACATCAATGCGCTCAATCCGCAGGCCGGCCTCGACGTGACCACTGTCGCCAATATGACCCAGACCGCCACCACGCTGGCGGACGACCGCCTGGCGAAAGGCGACACCGGAGTGGACGAAGCCGCCCAGGAACTGGCAAACCGCTGCAACGCCTTTCTGGCCCTGCGGCTGCAATCCAACCAACCGCTCGATCTGCCGGTGCTCGAAGATTGTGCCGAGATTCTGCGCCTGGCGCAAACCGGGCCGCGCGCGCTCACCCCGCCGCAGGTCAGTATGTACACTCGTGCGCTCTGGCAGTCCACCGCCAACATGATCCGCGGCCACCTGCACCGCAGCAAGACGCTGCCGCCCTTCACACCCGGCACCGGCCCGCGCTCCGGAGCCGTCATTTGGGCCTGGGACCAGGCCCAGCGTGCGCTTGACTGGTTGCGCACACTGCCGAGCGCACCCGCCGAACAGGCCGCCATCGACTCGCTGGACCAAGACTTTGCCCAGACCGCGCAGACGGCATTGGACGAAACCGGCCACCTGCCGACCCGGCTCAGTACCGAAGAGCGCCAGGAGCGCTTGACCACAGCCACCGACCTCAAGCAGCGCCTGCAAACCCTGCCGCCCAGTGTGCAGGCCCGCCTGCCGCTCCCGCTGCTCCAGGGATCCGACACCCCTGCCGCCACCGCCCTCCGCCACCGCGACACGCAAACGCTGCTGCGCCGGCTCGGCACGGTAGTAGCGGTACTTGTCCTGCTGGCCGGGGTGGGCTTCGGGATCAGCCGGGCGACCGGCTTCATAAAGGATCCGGTGCTTCCCCCCTCGCTCACACCGGAACCCGCCGCCGGCGATCCAAATCTCTGTGACTACATAAATAGCTTCAATATCTGCAACCGCTTCCGGGTGGCCTACAAGACCAACCCGGCTATGTCAGAGCTGTTGGGCAATCCCGTCTCGCGCGCCGACCATGACAATGACCCAAGTGTCAATACCACCGCCCAATACTTCGAGTTCGGGCGACTCGAGAACCCGATTGATAAGCCGGATGGCGCTGACCCGAACCTCGGCAACCTGGGATCGGCGGTACTCGACGCGCAAGCCCGCACCGATGTACTGATCGCCGCGAAGGAAACACCGAAAAACCCATCGGTCAACTGGACTGCTATACCAAAATCGGGCCACTTCTTACGTCCGGACAATGAAGGTGGCTTCCTGAAATATTATCTCACCGACATTACCACCAAGCGCAGCTGTTGGAAGGGCGGCCTCGGCGACGCGATCCGGTACTATGGCCTGCCGAGCACCGAGCAATATGACGATCAGGTGGAAGGGCACAAAGTGACGCTGCAATTTTTTGAGCGCGCCGTGTTCCAACGCAACCCCGACGGCACAGTGGTTCGCTGGCCGGTCGGCGTGATGTACCTGAACCAGATACGCGGGCAGGCCCTGGTGCTGCCGGCGAAGGCTCCGTTAATCAGCGTCAATGTTACGTGCTCGGCTATCAAATAAGCCTGTGTAAGCTTAGGTGTAAGCAAGGAGTTTTCTAATGCAACAAAGTGGTTTCCCGCCGGGCGGGTTTGCGCCGGGCAGTTCCACCCAGAGTTATCAGCGGCGCTGGGCGGCCGATATGCCCGGCTGCCTGATCCTGTTGCTCGACCAATCCAAATCGATGGACGAGCAGATGGGGGCCGGCGTGATCGGGGCCGGCCAGCGCAAGGCTGACGCGGCCTCAATGGTCGTCAACAATGTGCTAAAAGAAGTGGTGAAACGCTGTACGCAAGGGAGCGCGGTTCGCCCGCGCGTGGATCTGGCCCTAGTGGGCTACGGCCCCGGCCAGACGGTGCATAATGCCCTCGGCGGGATGTTGGGCAACCAGGATATGGTATCCGTGGCCGATCTGGCGATGAACCCCCTGCGTATCAACCACACCGTGATCAAAGAGTTTGACCCCGAAACCGGCAGCATGATTCAGGTGCCGATGGACGTGCCGATCTGGGTTGAACCGGTCGCCGACAACGGTACGCCCATGTGTGCAGCGATGGATGCCGGCTACTACCTAGCCTACAACTGGGTAATGAACCACCCGGACAACTTCCCGCCGATTATCGTCAATATCACCGACGGCGCGTCCACAGACGGCGACCCTCGCCCCAACGCCGCCCGCTTCGGACAACTGGCGACGAATGACGGCGCGACCTTGCTGTTTAATTGCCATCTGTCGAGTACCGGCGGCTACCAGGTGCGCTACCCAGCCGATCCCAGCCAAGTGCCGCACGATCCCGACGGCCTGGCGGCGATGTTGTTTGAAATCAGCAGTCCGCTGCCGGAACAGCTGCGCGCTTTCGGCAACAGCACCTATGGCATGAGCTTGTTGCCGGGCGCACGCGGCTTCGTCTTCGGCGGCGACATCATGGATCTCACCCAGTTCATCACTATCGCGTCACTACCGAAAACCGACCGTTAAGGCCACCTATGGAACTCTGCATACGGGCGCTGACTCATCCGAAAACCGAACATAGCGCCGCCGATAACGAAGACCACCTCGCTTTCGACCTGGAGCGGGGAGTGTTTGCGGTGGCCGACGGAGTAGGCGAAACGTCATTCGCTCACCAATGGGCGCCGGTGCTGGTTGAGCAATTCGTGGCCGACCCCTTGGCAAGCCGCGACTCGTTCGAGGTAGAACACTGGATACGCCAAGCGCAGGCCGCCGCTCAAGGGCGCATCACCGCGCCCGACAGCCTCAGCGGGATCGCGCAAACCAAGGCCCGACAGGGCGCGGCGGCCACCCTGCTGGGGCTAACCCTGCTGCCGTCCGATACGGCTGCGGGCGGGCCGGGCTACCGGGTAACGGCTGTCGGCGACAGCACGTTTTTTCACTGGCGGGCAGACCCGGCCACCGGCAGCTACGATCTACTAAAAGCCCACCCGATCAGCGAATCCGCCGGCTTCAATACCCTGCCCGATAGCATCAACCACCGCCACTTTGACCGTGATCAGGTTACGGTGAGCACATGGGTCAACGCCCCGAATCACCAATTGCGTGAGGACGATATCTTGCTGTTGGCAACCGATGCGGTGGCGCAGTGGATTTTACGAGGCTGGGAGGCAACCCGCTACGATCCTATCCAGCACCCAATGGTCCATTTGCAATATATCGAGGACGGCACCACCGATTGGGAAACACAGGTGACCCGGGCGCGTCGACGTGGCGAAATGGTGAACGACGATGCCACCCTGCTTCTGATCCGGGTACGGGGCACCGGTGCGCTGGCCCTTACGCCCGCCGATCCGGGGCCGGCGATCACGCGCCGGTCAGCGGAACTACGCACGGCCGTCAAGAACTGGATCGCCGGCCAGGGCCGCGATGTAGATATTATGCTGGCCTATGGCGACGGTGACCAGATCGAACCGGCTTTGCGGGCGCGCCTCTGCACAGATCGCACCGGGCGCGCAGAGATCGGACATCTCGATCTCTGGCGGGCCAACAGCCAGGCTTTCAAGACCGTAGGCGATGCAGTGCGCCGCGCGTTACGCACGCCTGACGATCACGGCGAGTTAGCGCACTTGTGGGGGGTTAGTTGTGAACAACTGGTGCGTTTGCCCTGGGCGCGGGGGCTTATCCAGACTCTCACCGATCTCGGCCTCGCCATCCCCCCGCCCGACTCCCCGCCCCCCCCGCCCGAATCCGACGATACGCCGACCGCGCAATTCCGATATGCCGTCGGTGCATGGGTGGACCACAGCGATCCCGCCGATCCCACCGCAGATCGGCGGATCGTAGATCGGTATAACACCGGCAGCCAGATTGACGATCCGGGCCTCAAAGCCCTGATCAACAGCCGGGTGCCGATCGGCAGCAAAAAGATCAACCATATGCAGCTCTGGCGTGCGCGCGCCGGGCACACCCGCCCGTTGCCGGATCGAGATTTACCTATCAAATAGAGGTCAGGACTCCTATGCCGACTCCCGTCCTCGCTTCAGAAATCGATGACTCGATCTTGGCCTATAAGGCCCGCTTGCGGGTGCCTACCTTGCGCGCAGGGCAGCCGCAAATGCTGGTGCGCCAGACCGCCGCCGGCCCGCAGAACGATCTGCTGGTGCTACAGGGCGGCTTCGCTCGCGTGTTCCGCTGGACGGACGAACAGCGCCGCGAACGGGCCGTGCGCTGTTTTTATACCGCGCCGCAACCGGAATATGCACAACGCTACATTGATATTGATCAGTTTTTCCGCCGCCACATTCCCCATATTACCACCGAATTTCGGTTTCATGAGCAGGGGCTGATGGTCAAACGTGGCGATGCCCAGATTCTCATGCCGCTGATCGAAATGGAATGGGTGGAGGGTGAAACCTTGCTGGCACGGGTAGATCGGCTGGCCAGCGCCCGCGACAAGGCCGGCTTACTACGGCTGGCCGGCCGGTGGATGGAATTGCTGGCGACCATGCGGCAGGCGGGCATCGCCCATGGCGATCTATCCGGCGAAAACGTGATGGTGCGGGCGCACGACGGCTCCCTGGTACTCATCGACTACGATGGAGTATTTCTGCCGGCATTTGCCGGACAGCGCAGCGACCAAGCCGGTAACCCCGCCTATCAGCATCCCGATCTGAATAGCCGCCCCTATGACCACCGTATGGATAACTTCGCCGCCCTGGTGATCTACATCGCCTTGCAGGCTCTGGCCCACCAACCGGATCTGTGGGGCGTATATACCGTGCAAGAAGACGGCAAAGTGGTCAGTGACAATTTGCTGTTCAAGCGCGAGGATTTGCAGAATCCCTCCCAATCGGCCCTGTTCACGGATCTGACCCGCCTCGCGGCCCCGCCCCTCGTCCGGTTGGTTCAGGCGCTTCAGCGTAGTTGCCGCGAGCCATTGGCTGCCGTGCCCGATTTCCTGGCCCTGGTAGACCCCCAGGCGCTCGAACTCGAAACCCAGTTGCAGCGGGGGGTCGCCGGGGAAGAGGCCGCGCTGGCGGTCTGGTTGCGGGGCGGTTTTCACACTACTGAGTTGGGCCAGACTTATACAGCCCGAATATCTCCGATCCAGCAGCGGATCGAACAACTCCAACAGCGGCGCAAGCTGGCCCGTGCCGCCCTGGATAAGGCGCTAGCTAATGGCGCGCCCCAGCAGATTGTTGCGGCCGTCGCCCAACCCGATATCGATCTGACGGATCTGCCGCCCGCCCAGCAAGCAGTCGTTGGGCGGCTGCAAGCCCAGGCCGCCCAAGCGCGGCAGTTGCGTGTCTTAGTGGCTGCCGGCGATGACCCCGGTGCCCTGGCCGCTTGGGAGCAGGCCGGCTTCAGTACCAGTCCCTTTGCCCCCGCCTTTACCGATCATATCGCGTTCATTCGCCGGCGCTGGGATCGCTTCCAGCAACTCGATCAGGCGATTCGCACGCTGGGAGCGGCTGATGGCGATCAGCGCATCCTGGCAGGCTGGGATACCGCCTTGTTTGATGGCTATGCACCGGCAGAAGCCCACCGGCCCGCATACCAAGCCGCCATCGAGCGGCATCAGCGGCTCGAGGCATTCCTTCGCATTATCCACCAGCGCAGTGATCGCGAAACCATCCGAGCCTGGGAGCAGGTCAAAGATAGCCCAGCCGCCCAGCCGTATGCAACAGTCGTTACCCAGGCCCGGCAGAATCTGGCGGCCGCCCACCAACGTGCGCTGGCCCACTTGCGTGTGCAACTGGTTGTCGGCGACGATCAGGCGGTGCTGGCCGCCTGGGCCGATCCCAACTTACAGCACGATGATCCCCAGGCCCGCCGCCTGATTCCGCAGATCGAGACGGTGCAGGCCCGCCGGGCCGTGCTCACTCAGGTGCAAGCACTGCTGGCGGACGAATCTCAAGAAGAGGCGGCGCTGACGCTCTGGGAAGCTCACCGCCTAGATCACACGGCGCTAGGCGCACAGTTACAAGCAGCGATTGCCCAGACCCGCCTGCGTCATCGTGTCCTGAACGCAGTCGAAAAGGCGATCCAGGACAGCAACGACGGATCATTGCTGACCGCCTGGGACGACACGCTATTTCGCGGGTACCGACGTGCACAAAAATGGGAGCCACAGGTGAGTGCCGCACATACTCGTATGGGAAACCTGCGGGCATTGGAGGCCGCGCTCCAGCGCGGAGATGACCGGCTGGTGATGGTACTCTGGGATAGGGTAAAAGTGGGGGAGTTGCCGGGCGGATCAGGCTACAGCGCCGATGTCCGCGCCCGTAAAGAACGCTGGCTTGCCACCCGCGGTCCGCGTAATTTACAGGGAGGGCTGGAGGAGGGACGGTTGCATTTACAATGGGACTGGCCCGAAGGATTGGCTTGGGTTGCCGTGACCGCCCGCCCGGATCGCACCGCCCACAGCCCCGGCCTAGATACCCCCGACCAATGGACCTGGCACGTTCATCGTGTCCAGTACGAACGCCGCGGCTTTACCCAGCCGATTCCTGGTGATCCCGCCGAACTCTATATTCGGCTGTTTCCCCTGACCGCCCACGAGGGTATCTGGTTCAGCAACCCGACGATGGCTCCGGTACAACTGCGGGTACGGGCTACTCGCATTGTGCCCTACCAGTTGGTCAAAACCGCAGACGGCGAATACCAACTCGATTTTGATGCTACCCATGCGGGGGTCTTGCCAATCCTAGTGATCGTGGCCTCGCCGGAACGCCCGGCCGTCCATTCCGGTGCGGGTACGCCCATTGGCCGAGTTGAGTCGTTGCATTATGGCGCGGACAGTCATTACCGGGTGCCCTTACGCCTGGCCGGCTGGCCCACGCCCACCTACCTCGGCGTGTTTCCCGCCAATCTCGATGATACAGGATGGCTCTCCTTACAACCAGCCGGCGGCACGCCGATCTTGATCACCCGCTGAGGTTGCTGTTATGTCCATCCGCACACACTGCCCACGCTGTCACATGGGAATCGGCCCTCGCGACTCGGTCGGCCTGAGCTGCGGTACGGTGCCACCCCGTCAGGCGACCGGTACGGTGGCGATTACCCGCCCGGTTCACGCTTTTCTGCGGGCTCCTTGAGGTTTAGTGTGGTTGAGTAGCAAGGACTCAACGATGCAGCTAGGTGCAAGGGAACCGAGCGGAATAAATCATCCGACTGAGCAACCGGCGGGCGAGTGTTTTGTGGACATTCAGGCATCCCCGGGCCGACTGAAGGATATTTAATTCTGCCCGGTTCCCCAACTCCTTGCATCACCTAGAAATTACCGCTTCGCGGTTCGCTTAGAGACTTCGTTAGAGTACCAAACCATCGGAATACCTTGAGCGGTTGGGACTCAATCACACTAAACCTCAAAGAGCCTTGAAAGTGCATAACAGGCTCTATAGTAAATCAGAAAAAGAATCAGACTAAGCCGCCACAGGGACGTGCCGGTAGGCTTCCAGGGGCGACCCGATCACGGAGAGCACTAAAAAGTCGGGGGGTCACCGGGTTGGGGTTGGCCCGCGTCTGCTGACTCCAGCGCACCGCGTTTCTGCGAGCAATCCTGCCAGCGGAGGCGACCCCCCGACTTTTTAGTGCTCTCGATACTCAGGTCGTTCGCCGCAATAATAGGGAATAGCAGAAACCCAACTGGACCTGTGATGTTGACCAGCTTGGCGTCCACATGCCGGCAATGCGCCGTGAGTATTCCCGACTTTTCACCTAGCAGCTTGTCGGAGAGAAGCGACGACCGGCGTTCCAGGACCGCTTCTCCGCCGTTTTCGTCGGTTTGGCCCGGCTTTCCCGCCGTTTTCGCCGGTTTGGCCCGGCTTTCCCGCCGTTTTCGCCCGTTTTCGTCCCGTTGGGGCGGCTTTTTCGTGCGTTAGGCGCAGTTAGGCTAGGCTGACCCGATGGAAGCGCTTCAGATTATACGCCAGACAAACCAGACACCATTCGCCCGCCGCTTTCGCCACGCTCC
>JALYUO010000396.1 GCA_030853735.1 Chloroflexota bacterium | reverse complement strand
GACCTACCCGGCCACCCTCCGCAACCAGCGGCGGATGGAATGGGTGCAGGCGCAACTGCAAACGAACCTGGGCATCAACGCGCCCTTAGCGCCGCTGGAGCGGAGCGCCTATGACCAGGCCGCCCAGCAGCCCGCCACCGCCCCCCAGACCTTCTGGCAGGGCTGGTGCGAGGACTATCCCGATCCCTACGATTGGTTGAGCGTACTCTTCCGCGCCGCTGGACCCTGGCCGATCTATCCGAACCCCGCCTGGGCGGATCCGACCTTCGCCCGGCTGACCCACCAAGCCGATGGCGAACACGATCCGGCCCGCCGGGTCGCGCTCTACCAGCAGGCCCACCAGGTGCTGATTGCCGCCGCCCCGGCCGTGCTGATCTATCGGGAACGCCGCGGGTGGCTCATCGCGCCGCGCGTGGGGGGGTTGGCGGATCATCTCGCGGTGCATGACCTGCTGATACCCGGCATCAGCAACCTCCAGCGACTGGACATCCAGCGCTAACCACCGCGATCACACCCAGGATTGCCGCGGATCCCGGCGCGGCGCTTAGGGAAGGTTCCTTGGTCCGAGTTCCGGCCCTACAAGCAGCCAGTGATCTGGGGCACGTGGGGCGCGCCGCCAGCACGCGCCCACCCTGCCCGCGTTAGCGACCTTGGGGCACCCACCGCCGCGCGGCATCCCACCAGGGCGGCCGAAGACTCCGGCACAGCCGACCGCGCCGACCCCCGCCTCGCGATGAGCCCGGCAGGGGTCGCCTCCCCCTCCTCCCCCGTATATGGCTGAGGACGACGGAGTGGTCCCCCGCCGGGGGAGGTTTACCGGGCGGGGGGCGAACGAGAACGGGGTGCCCCGGGCCAGCGGTGCAAGAATCGGGTAGTAGCGGCGCGGACCGCACCGCGCCGCCGGGATCAGCCCGCCCTACTGCTGCAGCCAACCCTCCCCCACCACGCAGCGGCCCGGCGCGGGCACCCCGCACCTGAGTGCTTGTCGGGCACCCCGGCCGGCAGGTACGATAGACGTGACCCCCACCGCGGAACCTCGACCGCAGGCGGGAGGAAAGGGCACACGATGGAAGGAATGGGCATCTTCTACAATTGCTTGGTCTTGAATGGATCCCTGCCGCTGGTGGGCGTGATCCTCCTCTCGAACTATTGGCTGCGGGTCGGCGTAGCTGGGCGCGGGCGTGCGGTAGCAGTGCTGCAAGGGGGCTGGGGCCTGCTCACGATCGCCGGCAGCCTCTGGATCCTCGGGCACGTGCTGGGGGCGCTCAAAGCGTGGAATTGAGGCCGGAAAGGGGCACCCCACCGGAAAAGAACCCCCCTCCCGTCGCGCGCCACCGCGCTGCGCTTGTACTCACCGTGATTCTGGTAGTGTGGTGGGTAGGAGCGAACTGGTGCGCGGGCGAAATCGTCTTGCGCGCTATCTGGGGGCGGTAGGGGCACGGAATCAGTGCGGCGGGTGCCGGCCGGGGCGGTGGTCGCCGGCGGTTGCAGCGGGGGCGCTTCAGCGTGCGCCAGCCCCCGGCGCGATTGTTCGCAATAATTTGTTGGAGCAGCGCCCGCAGGGCGGGGCCATTGAGCGGCTCCCCATACGCATCAAGCTAACGCGCCGCGATTCGCCACTAAGGCCGGGTTCTCCAGCAACTGGTAGGTGCTGGGCTGTTTTTTGCGTTTTGTCATCTGGCACGTTAGGCGGATCACCCGCACGATGCCCTCCAACACCTGTATCAACTGGCCTTCCGCATCCCAACTGAGTACGATCCCGCCTGCATACTGCCGCACCACCGCCGCCGCTAGCCGCAGGCTCCGCGCCGGGTCCGCCCAACAGCTGACCACCAGCACCCAGTGACTCCCCAGCATCGCCAGTAGTTTTCCATAGATTTCACACAGTACCCGCCAGTGGTTCCCACTCGCCGCCCACTCGTCAATCCGGCCGTGGCTTTTCCACCACTTGAAGAGGAGCTCGATTTGCCAGCGCACCCCGGCCAGCACCACCGCCTCTTCTACACTCAACTGCTCCACCGGAATATTCGTCACGTACACATTCCAATCCGCACTCGCGACCCGCCGCGCACTCACCGCCTGGCCTTTGCGCCGTGCTTCTGCGCGTAGCTTGCGGCGGCGGTTATCGGCGACTTCCTGGGTGACGCGTACCGCCATGAGCCGCGCCGGCAGCCGGGCCCGCACCCCTACTTCCACCCACTCGTCCACTGGGGTCCCCGCTTGTGCAGCCAGCAGATCCTCCAGTTCCTCCCGCTGCGCGTCCGCCGTCCATAGCGCCACTCCGGCTTGCAGGCGCGAAAACCAGTACCAGGCCCCCGTCGCAATCGTCGCGAACCGCTCCAGCTGAAAGAAACCGAGGTCTGTGAGGCGCACGGCCTGGGGCGCAATCGGGTGCGTTTGCCCCTGCGTCAGGCGGTCGGCGGCTACAGCGACGGCACCTTCCGGCCGGCCACCCCGGTGACGCGCGGCCAGCTGAGTAAATTTATCAGCAACGCCGCCGAGTACAGCGATGCGATCCCCGCCGACCGCCAGACGTTCACGGATGTGCCGTCGAGCAACGTCTTCTGGCTAGCGATCGAGCGGGCGTATGCCCACGAGGTGATCGGGAGCTACACGGACGGCGCGCACTGTCCGGGCGGGGTACCCTGCTTCCAGCCGGCGGCGGCCGTCACGCGCGGGCAAACCGCCCAGTTCGTGGCCGGCGCGGCGGGCTACGTGGACCCCATCCCGGCGACGCAGCAGACGTTCGCCGATGTGCCGCCGAGCAACGTGTTCTGGGGGGCCATCGAGCGGGTCGCGTTGCAGGGGGTGGTGGGGCTACGCGTGCGGCAACCCGGAGCCATGCCCTGGCCGCTACTTCCGACCCGCCGACTCGGTCACCCGGGGCCAGACGGCCAAGTTCATCAGCAACGCCTTCTTTCCCGGCTGTCCGACAGCGCTTCGTCGCTAGGGGTCCACGGGGGTCACGTTATCTCAATTACGACAGGATTTCAGTACCACGGGAGGACTTATCAAGGTCGTAAATTTGATGAAAATGGGCGACCTGTGAGAGATATTGACTTCACTAGTCCCACTTATGGTAATGTGGGACTCGGAGCCTAAGTTGTCCGCTGCGGACAACTTAGGCTCCTAAAACTCAGCGGACATTTTATGCTTCCCAATTTTGTTGTGAATGGACGCTAACGGCCCGAACTGTCACCGGCCCCCCCTGCCCGCCTGGCGGGCGCGGGGCTACACCTGAGCCGACGGACCGGTCGGGCCTCAAGGCAGGAGCGTGATCCGCCCCATCCGCACCTTCAGCGCAATGATCCGTTCGAGCGATCGCCGCAGACGGGCCGGGGTAATGCGCCCCGATTGCACCGCCTGGGTCACCGCCTGGACCGTGCCGGCGATCTGGGCCGGATCATTCGGGCATTCGATCATGTCCTCGCCGGCGAGGATGGCCAGCACACTGGCCTCGCCGACCGCCTGTGCCGGGTCGCGGTAGCCCCGGCCGGCCATGAAGCTGCCGATGGCCCCCGCCGCCATCGCATCCGACACCACCACGCCCTGGTAGCCCAACTGGCCGCGCAACACGCCGTCGATCAGGGTCGGCGACAACGACGCGGGATACACCGTATCGTAGGCCGGCTCCATCACATACGTGGCCATGATCATCCCCGGCTGGTGCGCCAGCAGGGCCCGGAACGGGGCAAAGTCCGTCGCGTTGAGCTCCGC
>JALYUO010000395.1 GCA_030853735.1 Chloroflexota bacterium | reverse complement strand
GACCAACACTGCGTAGACTCCCCCTTCCTTCGTAGGGAAGGGGGTGGGGGGGTTAGGTCAGCGGCGTGCCAAATCCTGACCCCTGACCCCTGACCCCGCGCATCGTGCTTGACAAACGCCGGTCCATTCGTTTAGAATCCTCTGTTGGGAGCCACGCTGAACCCTTGGCGGTATGATGCTCCCGTGAGTTGACTGAAAGGACGGAACCCCTGCATGATCGAGGTCGATCATTTGACCAAGTATTACGGGCCGAGTCCGGCAGTGCAAGACGTAAGTTTCACTGTCGAAAAAGGTGAAATCCTCGGCTTCCTCGGACCGAACGGAGCCGGCAAATCCACCACGATGCGGATCATCACCGGCTACCTGCCCGCCAGCGAAGGCACCGTGTACGTGGACGGCTACGATGTGGGCAAGCAATCGCTGGAAGTGCGCCGCCACGTCGGCTACCTGCCCGAAACCGTGCCCCTCTACACCGACATCACCCCAATGGACTACCTGGACTTCATGGGCAAGATCAAAGGGCTACACAACGGAGCCGAACGGCGGCAACGCATCGAAATCGTCATGGAACAGGTGCGGATCAGTGATGTGCGCCACAAGCTGATCGGGCGGCTCTCCAAAGGCTACCGCCAGCGCGTGGGCCTCGCCAACGCGCTGATCCATGATCCCGAAGTGCTGATCCTCGATGAGCCGACGGTCGGCTTGGACCCGCGCCAGATCATCGAAATCCGTGAACTGATCAAGTCGCTGGCCGAAGATCACACCGTCGTCCTCTCCACCCACATCTTGCCTGAAGTCTCCGCGACCTGTTCGCGTGTGGTGATCATCAATCGTGGTCGCCTCGTTGCGCTGGATACGCCGGTCCACCTGACTGAAGAAGCCGGCGGGCCGGAGCATATCACGCTCCAGGTGCGTGGGCCGCAAGACCAAGTGCAAGCTGCCCTAATGGCGTTGCCCGGCGTGGAAAGCGCGCAGGCACAGGCGAGCGCCGGCGACGGTGTGATGACGCTGGATGTGATCGGCGCACCGGGGGCCCATCTGCGCCCGCGCTTGGCGCAGACCATTGTGCGCCTCGGCTGGGATCTGCTCGAACTGCGGCCTATCGGCCTGACCCTAGAAGATGTGTTCTTGCGCGTGACCAGCGTGGAAGACCCGCAGACGGAGCCGGAAGCCGCCGATACCTACTTGCCTGACGAGGAGGCCGCCTACGACCAGGAACTGGTCTACGAGCAAGACGACACGGAGGCCGACGCGGAGACGGTCATACTCCCGTCAGCCCCGCCCCGCAAAGGAGGCCGCAAAAATGCGTAATATGTGGGCGATTGCGGTCAAAGAACTGCGGTCGTTTTATGTCTCGCCGGTGGGTTGGGTGGCGCTGGCCTTCTGGCTGTTCGGCGTGGGCCTGTTTTTCGCCCTCGATGTGTTGCAGGGCAAGCAGGCTTCGATGCAAGGCTGGTTCTCGACCGTCGAAGTGTTGCTGCTGTTTCTCGGCCCCGCCGTGACGATGCGCCTGCTGGCCGAAGAACAACGCACCGGCACGATGGAAGTGTTGATGACCTCGCCGGTGCGCGACTGGGAAGTGGTGATCGGCAAATATATCGGCGCGCTGATCTTCTGGGCCAGCATGATCGCCGTCACGTTTGTCTATCCGATCATCTTGGCCCTGGTCAGCCAGCCCAACGCCGGTCCCGACTGGGGTCCGGTGGTCAGCGGCTATCTGGGCCTGTTCCTGATGGGCGCGGCCTTCCTGGCGATTGGCGTGTTCACCTCGTCTCTCAGCGGCAACCAGGTGATCGCCTACATCGCGGGCTTCGTCATCCTCTTGACCCTCTGGATCATCGGCTTCCTGACGCAGATCCTGCCGGCGGGTCCGATTGCCAACTCGATCACCGCCCTGTCGGTCACGAATCACTTCGAGGACTTCGGCAAAGGGGTGGTAGACCTGGCGAATATTTTGTTTTACCTGAGCATGGTGGCGGCGGCGCTGTTCGCCAGTGTGCAGGTCTTAGAACTACGGAGAGCGCGGCAATGAGTACCAATCCCAACCTCACCCCGGCGGATGGGCCGGACATCGTGGAACCCGTCAGCCCCAGTCGCGCCTTGATCGCCAACGCGGCGGGCTGGATCGGCTTGATGCTGCTCGTGGTCTATGTGGCCTATTGGGCCGTGACCGGCCAGGGCTTTGACCTGCTGGGCAAGGTGCTGCTGATCGTGGCCCTGATGGCGCTGGGCACCTTTGGCCTGCTGAACCCGCAGGGCATCGTGGACATCACCACCGGGCGCAGCACGCGCAACGTGCTGGGCACCGCGCTGATGTTGGCGCTGGCGGTCGGCATCCTGGGCGCGATCAACATCATCTACGGCGAAATTGGCAAGCGCGCCCCGGCAGCGATCTTGCGTGTGGACCTGACCGCCGGCCAGCAGAACACCCTGTCGGGCCAAGCCATCGGCGTGGCGCGTGCGCTGGATAAGCCGATCAACGTCTACGGCTTTTTCACGCAGCGCACGCCCAGCGATGTAAGCGCGCAACGCGCTGCCGACAATCTACTCAAAGAGTATGCCAAATATACCGATAAGCTGAAAATCCAGTACATTGATCCCGATGTGAACCCCACGCTGGCGATTCAGTATGGGCTGACCAAGGCCGATACGGTCGTGTTCGACAACGGCACGCGCCACGAAACGGCCACCGCCAACACCGAAGAAGGCTTTACCGGCGCGCTGTTGCAACTCAAGAATAACGTCAAAAAGACGATCACCGTGCTGAATGTGCCGTCGCTGATCAGCTTCGGGGCAGGTGGTAGCCAGACGGCTGCGCCGGCAGCGGTGGCTTACGGCGATCTGACTAAAGAAAACTACACCGTCCTCGCACCCTACGATCTGGTGGTCAGTCCCACCATCTCGGTACAGCAAGTGGATGTGCTGATCGTGCCGCCGGCTCCGCCCAAGCAACCGTTGAGCGATATGGCGGTGCGCGCGGTCAGCGACTACCTGGACAAAGGCGGCCATGTGCTGCTGATCGGCGACCCGTTCGCCGCGCCGCTGCCGACGGCCTTGCTGCAAAAGTACGGCCTGAGCGAACCGGCGGGACACGGGGCCATCGGCGAACAGGATCGTAACAACAGCTTCGGCCAAAGTGGGCTGGAATTGCTCTACCGGACTTATGGCACTTCCCTCATCACGAGTGACATGAGCGGTGTGCCGACCGCGTTCCGCGTGGCCGAGCCGATCCTGACTGCTGCCGAGCCGATCACCGGCTTCACCAGCACGCCGTTGCTGCAAAGCGGCACCGGCTCCGTCTATGTCACCTTCACGGATTCCGGCAACGGCCAGCTTACCCCGGCAGTGGCCGCCAACGGCCCGCCGTCGCCCTATAACATCGGCGTGGTCGTCGAACAGACCATCGCGGCCGGCACCGACTACACCAGCACCCAGGCCACTAAACCCTTGCAAACGCGCCTGGTGGTGATAGGCGATTATGATTGGCTAGGTGATGATCTGGTCTCGCAACCGGTCGGCAACCTGGACCTGTTCAAGAACACCGTCAACTGGCTGGCGCAATCAGAAGACCGGATCGCGGTGCGCCCCAAAGACACCACCAACCGCACGTTGGTGCTGACCGATCAGCAGAACAGCCTGATTGCCTGGAGTACGATTGTCTTCCTGCCGATCCTGACCCTGCTGGGCGGCTTGTATGTCTGGTGGCGAAGGAGATGAGTGTGGACAAACAACCCTCGCGTAGGGACAAGCAAACCCGGCCCGTGGTGACGGAAACGCGCGTGGCCGGCACGCGCCGCCCGCCACCCAGCGCGGTAGATGGGCGGATGCGCTCCATGTTCATCCTGGGCGGCGCGTTTGTGTTGCTGGCTGGGCTGGCCGCCTATTTGCTGAACACCCCCGCCGCGTCGGTGGCGACGACCACGCCGGTCCCGACCGTGGTCGTCTGGGACTATAGCTCGGCCACGACCACTGGCATGACCGTGCAAAACATGACCACGACGCTGACCCTGGCCGTGCAGAACGGCAAATGGCGCATCACCGCGCCGACCCCGGCGGAAGCCGACGATCTGACCGTGAGTGGGGTCGCGACCAGCCTGAAACAGCCCGCTGCGACCAGCAAAGTGGGCGATAACGTGAGTGACCTCGCCCTTTACGGGCTAGACAGCCCGGCGCTGACGGTGACGCTGGTCCTCAGCGGCTCCACCACGCCGCGCCAGACGTTGTTTGTGGGCAAGACCAACCTGGACGGCTCGGCCTACTATGTCCATGCCGCCGATAGCAAGGCGGTCTATCTGGTCAGTAATGCGACCATCGAACCACTCAAAGGTTGGCTAATCACTCCGCCGGTGGCGCTGCCCACGCCTACGCCCCTGCCGACGCTGCCGCCGACGGTGGAGATCACCGGCACGCTGACCGTGACCGGCACAACGACCGGGCCGATCTTGCCGCTTATCCCGACTGTCGCTCCCGTCATGCCGGCCAGTGCAACCCCGGCTGCCGGCGCGGCCACACCGACTGCGGCGGGCACCGCGCCGGCCGGTAGTAGCCCTACGGCGCTCGGC
>JALYUO010000736.1 GCA_030853735.1 Chloroflexota bacterium | reverse complement strand
CCCGCCGGGGATCGCGCAACGCGTCGTGGCCCAGCAACTGCAGTGTGCCCAGCGACGGCGCGCTGAGGGTCGCCAGCAGGCGCAGCAGCGTGCTTTTGCCCGCGCCGTTGCCGCCAAACACGGCTAGTCCCGCGCCCGCCGCCACGCTGAGGCTCACGCCGCGCAGCGCCCAGCCGACCCCGTAGCTCTTGCCCAGGTTGTGCGCGGCGATAGCCACACCCGGAGCGGTGGGCGGCATCACGCGCCGGCCACCTGTCGCTGATACCAGCGCCGATAGCCGACCGGCAGGCCGACCGCCACCACCAGCAGCAGACCAACCAGTGCTTGCAGCCCGGCATTGCCGGTCCGCAACAGGGGCTGATTCAAGGGCAAATCGCGCAACTCCAGCGTCACTTCGCTGTGCGCGGGCAAGTTTGCGCCCTGGAATAGCCGGTAGGTGCGGCTGCCGACGGCGGCGGGGTCGGCGGCGGCCAATTGCGGGCTGCTGACGGTGAAGGCGGCCTGGGGCACCAGCACCCGCACGCGATCAACCGGATAGGCCAGCGTTTTGCTCAATGCCGCATAGCCGCCGCTTTCCAACGCGCCATAGGCCAGATCGTAGCGGTAGGCCACGGTGGTGTCGCCGGGCGGCAGCGGCAGATCCGTAGCGAAGCCGGTATTCACCTGGATGATAGTTTGCGCCGCCAGCTGCCCGTCGGGGGTGAGGTTGCCGGCTCCGTCGGGTAGGCCAAAACGCAGCAGGCCCATCGGCCCCCGGCTGCCGGTCGTGCTGGGCACAAAGGTGCGCGGGCCGCTATTGTGCAGCGTGAGAGTCTCCAACACCTGGATCTGTTGGGTTGCGGCATCCACCGCCACGATGACCATGCCGGCGTTGGCGATGCGGATCGTCGTGTCGTCGGCGGTCGCGTCATAAACCCGCAGCGTCACCGCCGGGGCCGGCAGGGTGGCCGGGTCGGTGCGATAGGCGGCTCCCTGGTAGGTAGTGGAGACGACATAGCGCGCGCTGATCGGTCCGCGCAAGTCAGGCCAGTCAAACCCGCCCTGTGAGTCGGCCTGCCCTCGCGCCACGATCTGCTGCTGAGTGCCGTCGATCTGGTACACCGTCAACGGCACCCCCGCCGGCGGCGTACCGGCGGGGGTGCCGTTGACCAAGCGCACGCCCAGCCCGGTCGTCGGATCTGCCTGGACCACTTGATAGGCGAACAGCGCCCCGATCAGCCCGATCAGCGCGCCGGGCAACACCCGCCTCATGGCGCAGCGCTCCAACTGCCACCGTGGTCGCTGCTGCGCCAGACCAGTGCCCGACTGTCCACCGCCAGCAGCAATGGGCGAGGCTGGGTGCGCGCGCTCACCGCTACCAGCGGCCGGCGCAGCGGCAAGGCGGTCCAACTGGTGCCGCCGTCAATCGTCTTGAACAAGCCCGCATCGGTGGCCGCATACAACGCGCCACGCACGGTCGTCCCATCCGCGCCCGTAAATAGGTCACCGCTGGCCGCATCCACCGCCAGCGCCCACACGGCCAGCGTCGGCAATGCGCCGTTCACCACCCCCCCGGCGCTCCCCCAGCCGCGCCCACCGTCGCCACTGGCAAGCACCCCGACTCCAGGGCCACCGGCAAAGAGGGCACCCACCGGGTCAGGATACCAGGCGAGGGTGCTGCTCTCCGCCGGCAGCCCTCCGCCTTGCAGGGTCCATGGCCCGCCGGCCCGACTGGCGAACAGACCGCTGTCGCGCACCTGCGCGTACAGGGTGTTGTCTACGCCGGCGGTCAGCGCGGTCAAGTTCGCGGCCGTCGGGGGAGCCGGCACCGCCGCCCAGGTTTGGCCCCCATCGCGGCTGCGGCGCACCTGCCCCGGCCCCGCCAGGAACAGGTCCGTGCTGGGTGCCGGCGCGGCGGTCAACGCCAGAACGTCGCCCGTCACACCGGCGACGGCGGTCCAACTGCGCCCGCCGTCGCTACTCCGCAGCAGGCCGCTATGATGACCGATCAGGGCCACGTCACTGTCCGGCAGCAGCAGCGCGCTATGGGCGTGCAACACGTCTAAGGGCACCGCCGCCGCCTCGTCCGTGGCTGGGCGACCGCCCCACAGGAGTAGGCCACCCAGCACGGCGAGGCCGCCCAGCGCCGCCCCGGCCCCGGCGGCGATCCCTGCCCGGC
>JALYUO010000732.1 GCA_030853735.1 Chloroflexota bacterium | reverse complement strand
GGGTAGGCTTTCGCGGCCAGGAGGCCGCTCCCACAGTCCGATTCATTTCGTTCCTTAAGCCTACAGACGCGAGAACGCATAAGCCCTGTGTTTCGTAGCGGTTCCGTCTAGCCGGGCGCGTCACCGGATGGGCAACGGATTTTAGGAGGGCGGTGCCACCCTCCTACAGCCCGCGATAACCCCTGCCACAGGTGTATCATGCCCGCTTGGCAGATCGTACCGCTTGAACCGCTTCAGCGGCCAATGCGTCTGCTTCGTCGGGGTCCATATTGGCGGTTGCGACAGCAGCACGCCAAGCAGCAAAAAACTGGTGCCGCAACTGTTCCGATTGGTATACAAACTGACCGGGACCACAACTGCCACTGCTTCGCCATCCTGCTCTAGGACGATGCGATCCCCTTTAGCGATGAGTTCCTGCACCATGCCGTTCAACGGGTCGTTGACTTGTGTGGTACTGATGGTGTGTTCCATGTCTAACCGTCCTGTGGGCATTACTATGGTTCCAGGAAATCAAGAAAAGTCTTTGCAGTTAGCATTCTGACACCTTTGTGCTTACCCAAATCTAAAAGGTGTTCATCACCAGTGATGATACTACGAAGCGCTACCAGCAACTGCACAAGCAACAAATTTGTCATCATCAGGATCTGCAACAACGACAGAAGGGGTCTCAACAATGCTCACGAGAATTGCGGAACGACGAAAGGCTTTTATGTAGGCTGCTACTGCTAATATATTTCGGCGGTGGCGCTTCTGTATATGTGGATAATTCAGAACTCGCTCGTACTCTGCCAAGATAGCTTCGGACACCAGTAGTTCAGCGGCACCACTTTTGCACCGCCGCACAATCTCAGCAGATGCACCCGATGCTGACAAAACGCTCATGACGATGATGTTTGTATCGAGAACAACTCTCACTGACGATTGGCAGAACGAACCGCGCGAATCGCTTCCGCAGCAAGTTGCTCTGCTTCCTCCGGGTCCATATTAGAAGTCGCTCCCATAGCGAGCCATTCGTCAAAAAACGCTTGGCGGGCCTGCATCTGTTGCTCGTACCAACCGACGGGCACAACAACCGCCACAGCCTCGCCGTCTTGCTTTACGACAATCCGATCCCCTTTAGCAATTAGCTCTTGCATCATCCCGTTCAATGGGTCGTTGACTTGCGTGGTGCTGATCGTATGTTCCATGGTAAACCCTCCTGAGTAAGAGTACCGCCGTGTGCTATAATCATTATAGTCGAAGGGCAGTCCAGTGGAAAGGATCGCACGGATGGGCATTGATGATCTACTCACCCCCAAACGCGCCGCCATTCTCCAGATCGTGGAACGCTACGGCGCGTCGAACCTGCGCGTATTCGGTTCGGTCGCGCGTGGCGAAGCCGGGCCGAATAGTGACATTGATTTCCTGGTCACACTCGCGCCGGGCACCGGGTTGGCGTATATGACGCTGTGGGAAGAGCTAGAGCAGGTGCTAGATCGCAAAGTGGATCTGCTCACGGAACAGGCATTGCATTGGTACATCCGAGAGCGGGCGCTACAAGAGGCTGTTACCTTATGAAAGATGACAAAGGGGAACCTCATGACGACGATCCATAAGCAGTCTGCCGTTTTGCCAGTCTTGGGACACGGCTATACCTCTGATAAGCCGGATGCCGTTCGTGCGTTCCTGCAACAGCATCCAGAGGTAGTCACTTTCTTGACCGAAGCCCCGCCGCACCTACGGCGCTACTTTCCCGACTCGCCGCTGTGCCTAGACGTAATCATCGATCCTGACGGCTCTGGTGCGCCGGAGATCCAGCTAACGATAGTCCCGACCGGCGCGCCGGAGGACGCAATAGCAGGCTTTGAGCAATTCACCGCTGAGTGGTGGGGCGAGCAGTTTGTTCAGCTACAAGGTAAGGTCGGCGTGTTGTTAGAGTACCGATGAGCTTCAACTGGTATGAGTATCTCGATTTAGCTTACGAAATCGCCGGCTTGCCGACGGTGCCGGTAAGCGACGAAGCACATGGTCGCGCCGCAATCAGTCGCGCCTATTACGCGGCTCATAAACTTGCTTTTCGTACTGCTATAGGGCGTGGTCGCTACCGCCCACCACTGCCGGGCACCGGCAACGTTCACTTGGACTTAATCCGCCATATCCGAACCGGCCCCACACCGGCGCACCGAAACGTCGCAGCGCGGCTGGATACATTGCGGAAGATGCGCGGCGTTGTTGACTATGAAGATCAGATTTCTCCGTTCATCGTGCAAAACACAGCCGCACATTTGTTGCTTGCCAAGCGGCTTATCGCCGATTTAGCAAAGCTCTCGTCTTGGTAAACGCTTATAGACCGTACAGCAGAACGCCGGTAGCCTCCATGCGAAGCTACCGGCGTTTTTACGGACGACCGACGACCGACGACCGACGACCCGCCTAGCGCCCTACGCGCAGCAATTCCGCGTCGCCGGTCTGGTAGAACTCCAGCAGGTGGCGTTGGGCGTTGCCGAGGATTTGGCCTTTGGCATAGCCGGGGGTGGCGCTGGTGGCGCGCTGCCACTGGATGCCGAGGGCTTTGGCGGTCACGCCCTCTTCGATGTGCGCCCAGGGGAAGCGTTCGTCAAGCGGGCGTTCGCGGGCGTAGAAATCTTCGCTCAGGCCCGCGTCGGTCATGGCGCGCTTCCAGTCGCTGTGGCTCACGCCGGTCATTCCCGCTAAGACCGTGCTGAGACGGCGGTCGCCACGGGCCAGCACGCCTTGCACCCGCAGCCATTTGGGGCTATCGATCTTGAAGACCACGCCTTTGCTGCGGAGTTGCTTGCGGAGCCGCTCCACCCGCTCCTCGATCACCGCCAACGGGTACATCTGCGCCCATTGGAACGGCGTGTGGCTTTTGGGCACATGGGGCGTGACGCTGCCCTGCACTTCGCCGCCGGGGGCGTACTTGTTGAGGCGGTCTTTCACCTGGAGCGTCAGGTCCACGATGGCCTGCACATCTTCGTCGGTTTCGCCGGGCAAGCCACACATATAGTACAGCTTGATCGCTTGCCCGCCCATGCGCCCGATCAGTTCGGCGCAGGCCAGGATTTGATCTTCGTTCAGGTTTTTGTTGATCACATCGCGCATCCGTTGCGAACCGCCTTCGGGCGCGAAGGTGATGGTGCGCGCACCGCCGCCGATCAGCGCATTGAGGATGGCGGGCGAGATGCTGTCGGCGCGCATGGAGGCCAGCGACATTTTGCCGCCCATCTTGCGGATTTCGGTCACGAGTTCGTCAATGGCGTGATAGTCGGAGACCGACGGCCCCATCAGGCCGATCTTGTCGCGGAATTGCAGCCCATAGCGCGCTTGCTCGATCAGATCCTCCAGCTTGCGTTCGCGCTGCGGCATGAAGCCGTAGCTGGCGAGGCAAAAGCGGCAGCCGCGCGCGCAGCCCCGCCCGGTCTCCAACAGATAGCT
>JALYUO010000731.1 GCA_030853735.1 Chloroflexota bacterium | reverse complement strand
CGTGCAGCCGATGGCCGGCAACGATAACACGGCGGTGGGGTCGCGCGTGACGATGAGCCGCCAATCTTCACCGGCGCGCACGAAATGCTCCACCAGCATCTGATCCTGAGCGATCAGTAAGTACTCTTGCAAGGAGGGCAAGGCTCGGTAATACTCGAACTTGGCCCCGCGATCATAGCGTTCGGTCGAAGGCGATAGCACTTCGATAATGAGCGTAGGGTTGAGCAGCGTATCTACATGGGCATCCTCAAGTTGCGGCTCGCCACAAACGACCGTGACATCGGGGTAGGTGTACATCCCATGCGCTCGGACCTTCACGCGCAAATCGCTGCCATAGACCTCACAGGGCTGGCCCCGTAGTTGAGTAACCAGTACCCACGCGATATTCATGGCGATCAGAGCGTGTGCGCGGCTGGCCCCGCTCATAGCGATGATCTGGCCGTCAATGTACTCGTTTTTGTACTCGACTTGGCGTTCGTAGGCCAAGTATTCTTCCGGCGTGTAGCGCTGTTGCAGGTGGGGTGCGGCCATCGGCTCTCCTCCTCTGGGTTTCAGCCGTAGTTGCGGCGAATCGGGCACAGTTATGCGCCCGGATCGGCAGTCTCCGTATCCGGCGGGAAGGTGATCCGGCGATAGACCTCAGCCAGGGGTAAGGTGCAGCCAATGGCCGGCAAGGGTACGACGGCGGCGAGGTCATGTGTGACGGTGAGCCGCCAGTCGTCGCCGGCGCGCACAAAATGCTCCACCAACGCCTGATCTTGGGAGACCAACAGGTACTCTTGCAAGGAGGCTAGTGCCCGATAATAATCGAACTTCGCCCCGCGATCATAGCGTTCCGTGGACGGTGACAGCACTTCGATGATCAGCGTTGGGTTGAGCAAGGTATCTACATGAGCATCCTCAAGTTGCGGCTCGCCACAGACGACCGTGACATCGGGGTAGGTGTACATTGTGCGTGTTCGGACCTTCACGCGCAAGTCACTGGCATGGACACTACAAGGTCGGTCCAGTAACTGGTTACTCAGCACCCGAAAGAGATTTCCACTTATCAGGCTGTGTTCAAAGCTAACCCCGCTCATAGCGATGATCTGGCCGCCGATATACTCATTCTTGTATGCGGCCTGCCGTTCGTAGGCCAAGTATTCTTCCGGCGTGTAGCGCTGTTGCAGGTGGGGTGCGGCCATCAGCTCTCCTCGCTTAACTAGCGGCTTTCCGCATGAGGCTCAGCCACTCTTTGCCGGCAAACCGTGGGGCGGACCGTTGGGCCGGGGCTAGGTGAACGATTTCCAGTCGCGGTGTAAACAGGCGGCGGATTTCGGCTGCATTGGTGGTGTAGGGCGGCCCGCCGGGGCGACCGTGGGTGTAAAACAGCGCAACATACGTGCCGCCGGGCCGCAACAGGCGTGTGACCAGCGCAGCATATTCGTCCAGCAGGCGTGGGTCGAGCGCACACATACAGGTGTGTTCCAACACCACATCGAAGGCGGCGCGATACTCCGGCGGCAGCGCGAAGATGTCGGCTTGCAGAAAGCGGACACGGTCGGTCAGCCCTTGTGCGGCGGCAGCTTCGGTTGCGGTGACCACGGCGCTCGGCGCAAAGTCCACGCCCAGCACGTCGAAGCCGTGCGCCGCGAACAGCAGGGCATCGTGTCCGCGCCCGCTGCCCAGCGCGATCAGTCGGCCCGGCGGTGGCGCATCCGGTCCGGCCAGCAGGTCCACCAACGGCGGCGCGGCCTCGCCCAGATCCCAGCCGGTATCGCCCTCCCGATAGAGCGCGTCCCAATGGGCGGGGGCGGTGGTGCCGCTATAGCGCGGTGGCTTACTCATAGACCTGGGCCAGCAATACCGTTTCCATCTCCTCCGGCGTGAGGCCGCCGTGCGCGCCATAAAACGCCTGCTTGAAGCGCCCATCCCCCTTCCACCAGACTGATTCGCCCGCGTAAGGCAGAATGACGAGGTTGCCGACGCGGCCCAGGAACACCGGCGCGAGTGGTGGGGAACCAAAGAAGCCCTGCGCGATCAGCTCGGCCACCGGCCAAACCTCGGCGCGGCCCGCCAAGTGTTCCGTCAGCATGGCCTGCGCCGCCGCCAGTTGATCGGGCACGATATGCAAGAAGAAGTCGCGGGCCGACCCCGCCGGCACCAGCGGCTGCCCAGCCCGGTTGGTCGCCAGCAGCGGGCGCAGCGCGGGCAGGGTCTCATCCAGATAGACGGTCGTGGCGGGATCTACCGCCACCTGCCCGTGGTCGGCGGTCATCAGGACTAGCGTGCGCCCTGGCCCCGCCGTCGCTGCCGCGTGAAACTGGCGATCCATGATGGTCAGGAACATATCCACTTCTGCGTCGAAAAACGGCGAGGCCGGGCCATACTGGTGGCCGGTGGTGTCAATGCCGGCGAAATAGAGATAATAGTAGGCTTTGCCGGTTTGCGCGGCCCGCAGTTGGCGTAGCTGCACTAAGGCTTCGGGCAGGTTGCGATGACCCAGCAGCGTGGCCCCCACGCCTAACCTTTCGGTATAGGAACTATGGATAAAGGCGCGGTCGTTGAGGATGTAGGATGGCACCCCGGCAGCGGCCAACTCCTGGTACAGCGTCTGCTGCGGGAAGAGTTGCGCGGGTTGAATGCCGCTGCGGGTCAAGGTTTCGCGCTCCTTGTCGCCGGCGAACGAATAGAGCAGTGGGGCGATCAGGCGGTCCAGTTGCGGCTCATAGAAATACCACTCGTACACGCCATGTTGGCCCACCGGCAGGCCCGTCTGCATCGTGGTCACATGGGCGGCGGTGGTGGACGGGAACTGGCTGGTTAGCTTGGAGATCACGCCGTCGGCGGCAAAGCGGCGCAGGAAGGGATAGCTGTCGCGGTAGCGTTCTACGAAGCGCCAGCCGAAGGCATCCACGAACAGCAGGATCACCGTGTCGTACTCGCCGGCCAGTGGCCCCAGCACATCGGGCGGCAACCCGGCGGCATCGGGTGCGCCGATCAGCAGGCCGCGTATCGTCGCGGGGATGCGGGCAAAGCTATACGAGTCGTAGAGCGGGCGGCGGAAGCGTGCGCTCCACCCAGCGGCGTTGACGGCTTGAATCGATGCACTGTTAAGCATCCCACAAGCTGCCTTGCTGTGGCCCTGCCGCATCGCTGGGGGTGTCCGTCGCCAGCTTTTTGCGTCGCCGGCGGGCGCTATTCAGCAACGGCGCGATAGACGGCTCGGCGGGTAGATCCTCCGGCATGGTGCCGCCGATCTCCTCGATGGCTCGGCGGACGGTGCGCCCCACCTCATAATGCGTATCCATCGCCGCCCGCTGCCCGATCACCCCTTCTTTCCGCAGCTTGGCCTCGGTTTGGGTGATGCGGAAGTCGTTGGCGGCCAGTTCGGCCCGGCCCATACGATCCAAGATGTTTTCGTTCGCGCCGATGCCTTTACGCTCTTTGAGGGCCGCCACATCTTGTCCATTATACAGACCCTCATAGCCCGCGTTCTGGAACACACCAAAATTGCGCGACAACACGCCCGCCTGCGCCGCCGCTGCGGCTAAGTCATGATTATCTTCCGACACCCGTTCCCGCAAACGCAGCCGTTGTTGCTGGTCGTCATACAATTGTGCCAGCTCGTTTTGCCGGGTGGCGGTGGCAAAATAGGCTTGGGCGTGGGCGATTTGCGGCTTGCGCGGGTCGCCGTTCTGGGCGATCAGATAGCAGGCAAAGCGACTGAGCAGGTAGTCCTTGATCTCGCGCTGTGCCCCCGACCCCAGCGCGACCATTTTACTGATGCCGGTAAAATGGTCCTCCACGGGCTGGCCGATCTGCCGGCAGGCAGTCATGGCGCGGTTGATCGCCTGCTCAAAGTTCTGCCAGCGGGTATAGCCAAGCAACGGGGCTAACGCCCGCGCGCTCCAATATTCCGTTTCATACGGCGTGATTTGGCGAAGCGATTCGAAATCTGGGGTATTTGTGTCCATCCGCCCCACCTCTCCTTCTGCAACGACCATTTTACTGGGATCGGTAAAATGGCCCGTTCGTCTCGGCCCGTCGCGCCATTATACCTGAACACCGACCATCTTACCGACCCCAGTAATATGGTCCCACCGCAACTCAGAACTCAGAGCTCAGAACTAACGACCGCCCATGCCGCGTCCACCTGGGCCAATAGGTCAGCTACCGTGCCGGCGTTGGCGAAGACGCGGGTGGCGCGGGCGACCTTTTCGGCTTGCGGGCGTTGAGCCTGCACGCGCAGCCGGGCTTCGGCCTCGGTGAAGCCGCGCGTGGTGATGAGGCGGGCGACTTGCTGCTCCGGCGGACAAGTGACCACCCAGATTTCGCGGCACCAGTCGGCCAGTGGGCCTTCCAGCAGGCCAATCGCGTCAATCACCACGATGGGTTGGGGCATGGCCGCCACCTGGCGCAGCATCTCGTCACGGACCAGGGGGCGCACCAGAGCTTCTAGCTCGCGCAATGCGGCCGGGTCGGCAAACACGCGGTTGCCCAGCGCCTTGCGGTCGATCTCGCCGCCGGCCTGCAAGATGCCGGAACCGAACGCCGCCACCATGCGCTCATAGGCCGGTGCGCCGCGTGCCTGCAACCGGCGTGTCACCACATCCGCATCCAGCACACCCGCGCCCAGTGCCGCCAAGCGGGTCAGCACGGTGCTTTTGCCGCAGGCGATGTTGCCGGTCAGCCCGATGATGCTGCGGTCGCCTAACTCGCTAATCTTTCCCATTCGCCGTACATCCGCTCCAGTTGCTCTGATAGTTGCTGGTATTCCAGGCCCAGATCGGTCACCATCGCAATATCTTGGGCCGCGCTGGCTGCATCAATTTCGGCGCTCAACAGGTTGAGCCGCGACTCGATGCTGCCGATAGATTGCTCCACCTCTTGCAGCTTGCGGATGGCGGCGGCGCGGGCACGGCTGGTGCTGCGCTCGGTTTCTTCGCGCTTGCGCTGCTCCTCGCGGGCGCGGGCGGCAGCATCGGCGGCTTTGGCGGGCAGCTTGCCCAGTGGGGCTTTGCCGCGCCCGCCGGTGGGGATGACGGTCTCAATGCCGCCGGCGGCATCGCGTCGTCGCCGCGCCATCTCTTCCTGATAATCGGTGTAATTGCCGTTGAAGGCGCTAATGTGCGTGTTCTCCAACGCCCACACCTGGGTCGCCAGTGCGTCAATAAAGGCGCGGTCGTGCGACACGAAGAGCAGCGTGCCGTTGTATTCGCCCAACACCTCTTCCAACGCCTCGCGCGCCCCCAGGTCCAAGTGGTTGGTCGGCTCGTCCAGCAGCAGAAAATTAGCATCGGTCAGGGTCAGCTTCGCCAGCGCGACGCGGCTCCGTTCGCCGCCACTGAGATCGCCCACCAGCTTGTACACGTCATCACCCGAAAACAGGAAGCGCCCCAGCAAGTTACGGGCCGCTTCTTCGGCCATTGGGCGCGTGTAGAGGATCTCATCCAGCACGGAGCGGTCCATGTCCAGCCCCTCGTGGGCCTGGGCATAGTAGGCGATCCGCACGCTGGGGCCGATGTCCAGTTCGCCCTGCAACGGCGGTAGTTCGCCCAGCGCGGTACGCAGCAGCGAAGTCTTGCCCGCGCCGTTCGGCCCGATCAGCGCCACCCGTTCGCCGCGCTCGATCTCCAGATCGGGGCAACGGGCCAGCACCAGGTCGCGCGCCGGCCCACCGGCGGGATCGGCCAGCACCCCACGCAAGCCCACCACCAAGTCTTCGGTCGCCAGCACGGTGCGCCCACTGCGGAGATACGTCTGCAATTGCAGCTTCAGCGTTTCGTGACTGAGCGGCGCTTTGATCCGTTCCAGCCGTTTGAGCCGCTTTTCGCGTCCTTTGGCCTCTTGCGAGCGTTGGCCCGCCTTGAAGCGGCGCACAAACTCTTCGGTTTTGGCGATTTGCTCTTGCTGCGCGCTGTATTCGGCCAAGCGGCGTTCCAGGCGGTCGGCTTTCAGTGCCACATAGCGCGTGTAGTTGCCGGGGTATGATTCGACGATGCCGCCTTCGAGATCGAGTGTGCGGGTGGCGACTTTATCAAGGAAGCGGCGGTCGTGCGAGGCGCAGAGCAACGTGCCGCGCCAGGCTTGCAGATAGTTTTCCAGCCATTCGATAGCCGCGAGGTCGAGGTGATTGGTCGGCTCATCGAGCAGCAGTAGGTCGGGATCGGAGAGCAGGGCGCGGCCCAATGCGGCGCGCGTCTTCTGCCCGCCACTGAGGCTGCCAAGCGGCGTGTCGAATTGCTCACGGTGGAAGCCCAGCCCTTCCAGCACTTGCTGGACCCGATGTTCCAGGTCGTAGCCGCCCGCCTGCTCGAACCGTTCGGTAGCCCGTTCGTAGGCGGCGATCAGCGCGTCCCAAGCGGGGCCGCTTTGTGGGGTGTCCGGCTCCGACATTTGCGCTTCTAGCCGGGTCATTGCGGCTTGCAAGTCGCGCACTTCGCCCAGCGCGCCCAGCATGGTGTCCCAGAGGCTAGTAGTTGGTGCAGGCAGTGGCCCGTCACCCGTTGCGCCGACCCCGGCCACCTCTTGTGGCAGATAGGCCAGGCGCACACTCTTGCCGCGCACTACGGTGCCGCCGCCGGTATCGGGCGTGTCCACCCCGGCGATGATCTCCAGAATGGTGGTTTTGCCCGCGCCGTTGACCCCGACCAGGGCCACTTTCTCGCCCTCGTTCAACTGGAAGCCAACTCCATCAAAGATCGGCACCAGATGGAACGTTTTGCGTAGATTGAAAACGCTGAGGACGGTGGTTGCCATCGGGTTTACCCGCAACCCTGCATTAGGTTAAGTCCCACTGCCGAATCGTATCTAAGAGGCGATGGTTGGTCAGGTCTAGGTGGATCGGCGTGACGGAGATCCGGCTTTGCGACAGCGCATAGGCATCGGTGCCCTCGTCGAGGTGCGACTGGGGGATTTCGCCGCCGATCCAGTAATAGGGGCGGCCACGCGGGTCGGTGCGCTTAGTCAGCACATCGCGGTAGATGCGCCGCCCCAGCCGCGTCACCTCCACGCCCTGCACCTCGGCAGCGGGCAGGTTCGGCACGTTGACGTTGAGCAGCACGCCCGCCGGCAAGCCGTGCGCCTCAACTTGGCCGACGAGCCTGGCGATAAAGGCGGCGGCGGTGTCAAATTGCCAGTTGACATAATCTTCAATCGAGACGGCAATCGAAGGCATCTCCGAAATAATGCCCTCCATCGCCGCCGTGACGGTGCCCGAATAGGTGATGTCGTTGCCCAGGTTCGGCCCTTTGTTGATCCCTGCCACCAGCAGATCGGGTTTGTAGCCCAGGAAGCCCAGCGCGGCCAGCGACACACAATCGGCGGGGGTGCCGTCGGTCGCCCAGCCACTGATACCCTCCCAGTGTCGCTCGGTCACGCGCAGGGGCCGGTCCATCGTTTTGTTGTGGCCTGATATGCTCCAATTGCGATCCGGCGCGATAATCGCCACGTCATGGGCCGGACTGAGCGCCCGATGCAGGGCCAGCAGCCCTTCCGAGTCTATTCCATCGTCATTGGTAAGTAGAATTCGCAAAGTTTGTGCTTTCTAGTGTGTGGGCCGTGGGCCGTGGGCGGTGCGCCGTGGGCCGTGGGCGGTGAGCCGTGGGCGGTGCGCCGTGGGCGGTCGTAATTCAGAATTCAGAATTCAGAATTCAGAACTAATCATCATCGTCGTCGTCGCCCGCTGCCGGCCCTTCGGTGGCTTCGAGCCAAGTGAGGGCACGCTGGATGGCATCGTAATGGTGCGGCAGCACATCCAGACCGTCGAGTTCGTCTACCGGCACCCAGGCCGCGCCGTAATTGCTGCCGTGCCCGGCGCTGCGGTCCTCCGTGAAGGCCGAGTCCAGCGCGCCGCTCGTATGGACCAAGTAGAACAGCAGCACGGAGTACCAAGTGCGGTCGCCGGTGTGCGGCGGGTAGTGGTAAAACTCATCGGCGAAATAGACCGGCGGACCGACGGTCGCAGTCAACCCGACCTCTTCGGCGAATTCGCGCACCAACGCGCTCACGGTGCGCTCACCGGGGTCAATGCCGCCGCCGGGCAACTCCCAGCGGTGCGAGAGGCCGTCGCGCGTCAGCAGCACCTGCCCCCGGTCCTCGGTCAGGCTGATGCCGTAGACGCTGGGCCGCGTGCGCCACTCAGCGCGAGGCACCGCCTTGCGCTCGCCATGGCTGGTGGTACAGAGGATCATGTCCTCGTCGGTCATACTGTGTCTCCCTGGTACGCACGGCGTGAACTCAGCAATTGCACCCCAGCAGGAGCGCGAACTTTGGTAGTGCTGTTCATGGTGTTACTACAGCCTGCCCCAGTGCCTGATTGCTCAGGATCTGCCCAAGCGCATTTTTTAGCCGCCGAAAGGATCGACAGCGCTGGGCCACCAGCCCAAAATCCATGGTGGCCGTCAGTTGCGCCTGATCACGAGTTTCGAGGTATTTTTGTCCGCGTGGGACACAATTATCGAGCCACTTTTTAGGATTGGGTAGCTCCTCAACATTCGGCGGGCACGGCGGGTGACTTTGTGGCGATCCCGGCAGATGCTGGGCAGTTGTTTCAATGCCGGCAATGAGCCATACTTCGTATTCCCAGCGCGCCACAACGACGGTTACCGGCACCGGCACTAGCGGCTGCATCCGCCGCACACGGTCGGCTAAATAGCGGGCGAACCAAGGTGAGCAAGGATCTCTGGGCTGTTGGCTGCTGGGTAGTTTTCGAGCCGCGTCTCCATCAAGCAAGATTAATATACCCCGACAATCGGGCTCTTGGCGGAGACAGAGCTGCACAAACCGCTCAATGCCGCCCTGCTTAGTGAGTTCTCCGCTTCCCCCTACACCTTTCGCCTGGATCAGCCAATCGGTGCGCTGAAACTCTTGATCGAGCAAGCGCAGCAGTAGGACTTTAGCGGCGGCGGCATCGCCTTGACCTTCAACAATGACGGCCATTTTATGCGGAGGCATAAGCGACCTCCGCCTCTTTAGCTTCTGGCTGTAGACCTTCGATGCGGTGCAATTCACCCGCATTGAATAGTCCGTCGTGAATAACCGCTAATTGCGTCGCATTCACAGGTGTGATCACACTGTAGCCATCCTGGCGACCTACCGCCCGGAGGGTACTAACATCAAAATAATCAATTAGATCCCGGCTGTGGGTGGTCACGAGGATTTGCGAGCGCAAGGCCGCTTCGCTCAATAAATCAACCAGCACTTCGGCTGCGCCGGGATGAATGGCAGTTTCCGGTTCTTCCAAGCCGATTAGGGTGGGTGGATCTTCCTGATAGACAGCGAGCAACACCGCCAATACGCGCAAGGTGCCTTCCGACATCGAGCGGGCCTCAAAAATCACGGGCTTCTGATCAGCCGCCTGCTCTTCCTCGAAGACCAGGGTCCACAAGTTGCTACGGGTTTTGGTCGTCACGTTATGGACAGTAGGCACTATTAAGTGCAACCAATTGATTACTTTCCCGTACAGCGGTTCATCGGTCGCACGCAAGCGGCGTAGCACTGCCGCAGTGTTGCCCCCGTTGGGAGCGAGTCGTCGGCCTTCCTCCGGCTCCCCGTAGGCAGCTACAGCCTCCGTGTTCACCCTATAAAAATACATAGCGGTAAGCGCCCGGTAGACGGACGCGAAAGGGGCCAGACTTGACATTAGGGGGAGGGCCAGCCGGTTCCAGGCGAGTTCAGGGCGCAGCTTCTCCGTGGATTCGGTCCAAATTTTGCCGCGTTTGAGTACGAAGCTGTGCCGTTGGCGCTCGGCCCCGGTAAACACTTCGCACGCCTCTTCCTCTACTGTAAAGGCGTGGAGAGTAGGTCGTGGACGCAGCCGCAGCCGATAGTGCCCCGCAAAACCCGCTTCTTGTCTGGACCTAAGTCCTACCTCAATAATGAGTTGTTGGTTACTAGCCCCAATCCGCGAACGCACCTCATCCATACCTCCGCGGCTCTTGAATGCGTCGGCCGGCGAGCTCGTCAGCACATCGTGGAGAAAGGAGAGGGTGTCCAAGAAGACGCTCTTGCCGGAGCCGTTTGGCCCGACCAGTACAGTCAAGTCGTCTAATTTAACCGTCACATCTTGGATGCTGCGGAAACCCTGCACATGTACGTGCGTGATGTAAGCTTCGGATAGCTTCATCATTTATACTACTTCCTTTCCACGTCATTAGTCGCGTAAAACGTAAAACGTAATGTATGCGCTATAACGTTGTTCAAGATGTGCATAATTAGCTAAAAGTACAAGAACGCAAGTTTCACTATACAATCCTACGTTTCACGTTTCACGTTTTACGCCACGCGCTTCCACCGTTGCCCCTGCGCCGTGTCTTCGACTTCGACACCGTGGGCGCGGAGTTCGGCGCGCAGGGCATCAGATTGCGGCCACTGCTTGGCGGCGCGGGCGGCTTGGCGGGCCTCGAACAGGGCGTGTTCGGCGGGGGTCAGCACGTCTTCGCGCAGGGCTTGCGCTTCCAGCTCCAGGCCCAGCACCGTGTCCCAGGCGAACAGCAGGGGCAGGGCGGCGTTGGCTTGGCCCCGGCGGTTGGCCTCGCCTACCAGTTCCCAGACCGTTGCCAGGGCGCGCGGCATATTCAGGTCGTCGTTGATCGCCTCGCGGAAAGCCGTGTCGAAGGGAGCCAGCCAGTCGGCGCTGCTGCCCTCGGCAGCGGGGGTGGGGGTGTCTCCCGCCGCCCGGCGCACAAAATCGTGCAAGCGGTCCAGCGCGGTGCGGGCCGCGTCGAGCGAACTGAGATCGTTGCGGAAGCTGAGGGCGGCGCGGTAATGCGCGGTGAGGCAGAGATAGCGATAGGTGAGCGGGGCATAACCGGCGGCGGCCAAGTCACTGACCCGGATAAAGCCACCCAGACTTTTGCTCATCTTCACTTCTTCTTCGACTGTCTCCGCCGTGTCGCCCTGCTGCCGCGTGATCGGTTGCAGCATCCGCAAAAACTCGCCGTGTAGCCAGACGCGGGCGAACGGCTCCCCGGTGCAGGCTTCGCTTTGGGCAATCTCGTTCTCGTGATGCACCGGAATGTGGTCTATGCCGCCGCAATGGATGTCGAAAGTGGTGCCCAGATATTTCATGCTCATGGCCGAGCATTCAATATGCCAGCCGGGAAAGCCCTGGCCCCACGGACTGGGCCACTGTTGCAGGTGGCGCGGTTCGGCCCGTTTCCAGAGCGCGAAATCGAACGGCCCGTGCTTCTCGCTGTTCACCTCAACCCGCGCGCCCGCCTCCTGGCCTTCGAGCGACAAGCGGCTGAGGCGACCATAGGCCGGGAACTTGGCGACATCGAAATATACGCCGTCGCTGATCTCGTAGGCCACGCCCTTTTGGACTAGGCACTCGATGAGCGCGATCATTTCGGGGATATGCTCGGTGGCGGGGCAGACGACGGTGGGGGGCAGGCAGTTGAGGGCGGCGAAGTCGGTGAAATAAACCTCGGTGAAAAAGCGGGCGATCTCGGCGGGTGTTAAGCCGGTCCGCAGCGCGCCCACGGCCATTTTGTCCTCGCCCTCGTCGGCATCCGACGTGAGGTGGCCGACATCGGTGATATTCAGGACGTGCGTGACCGCGTAGCCGTTATAGGTTAGCACGCGCTTCAGCACATCCTCGAACAGATAGGTTCGCATATTGCCAATCGTCGGATAATCGTAGACGGTGGGGCCGCAGGTATACAGCCCCACGTTGGGGGCATCGGGCGGCGCGAACGCTTCTTTGCTGCGGGTCAGTGTGTTGTAGAGTGAAACGACCATCAGGCAGGCTCCTCGGTATGACGACCTCTCCCCCGACCCCTCTCCTAAAGGGAGCGAGTAGATCGACTGGCCGTTCCTCAGTGGGGAGGGCAGCCGGCAGGCTTAGGTCAGTCAGGTTTGCAGGCAATTATACCGGATCACTCGCCGCTTGAATAGCCGCCATTAGACCGATCTTTTGCTCCGGCGCGGGGTGTTGCGGCAAATCGGCGCACTGTCGGGGGACACAGCCCCCTCCTACCGGCGTGTCGTGGCAAATCGGCGCACTGTCGGGGGACACAGCCCCCTCCTACCACCCGCCACAGCCTGCGAAGGCAGGCTTCGTAGCGGTAGCGGCGAGTTTAGTCGCCCAGCGCAGTACGCGGGATAACCCATTGCCCTGCTAATCCGTTTAGGACTATAGCGATCCCGTATAGCCGCACAGCCGAAGGTAACACGATGCACGCTAACCGTTATCTCTTAGCGCCTACCACCACCTTCCACACGCCGCATGGACGCTAGGCGCGCGTATGGCCGCAAGCCCCAGAGCGGCAACGAGCCGGCGCGGCAACTGGCAATCGAGCGGCGACGCGAGCGGGCGGCGGGCGAGCCGTTTACGCTGGTGGCCGAGCGGCCCGACGAGGTGCTGGGCTTCTACACGGTGACGGGCGACAGCGGCATCCCTTACACAGTGGAGATCCGTGACCCAGATCGCTTCTTGAATCGCTGCGCCTGCCCCGACTACGAGGGTAATAACCTCGGCACCTGCAAGCACATCGAAGCCGTGCTGTTGAACTTGCGGCGCGGGTCAAACCGCAAGCGGCTCAAAGCGACGCAGGGTGCCCTGGTGGCCCAACGGCGGCTGCACGTCCGCCTGGGGCTGCGCTACGTGGCCGGCGCGTGGCAGCTTGCGCCCGATTATGACGAGTCGCTGGATGTAGGGCTGCTGCGGCTGGTGAACTACTATCTCACGCCGCATCTGGACGAGATCAACCGCGACCCTACGGCGTTCACCTTTCGGCTCAAAGCGTTTGAGGAGGAAGTAACCGACTACGGCGGCACGTTGGAATTAGACCCCGATGTGTGGACGCATCTGGCGGAGGTCGGCCATCGCCAGGAGCGGCAGGTGGCGCGTGCGGCCCTGCTGACGGCGGTGCAGGCGGGCACCCGGCGGCTCGATCTGCTGCGCGTGCCGCTCTACCCGTTCCAACTGCTGGGCGTGCTGTTCCTGGCCTTCACCGAGCGCGCGCTGCTGGCCGACGACATGGGCCTGGGTAAAACGATCCAGGCACTAGGTGCGGCCCATCTGCTGATGGAGGGGCACGGCATCCAACGGGTGCTGATCATTACGCCGTCCAGCGTCAAGCGGCAGTGGGCGCACGAAATCGCCCGCTTCTCCGGCTTGCCCGCCACCGTGATCGGTGGGGCCAAAGCGCGCCGCGCCCGCCAGTATGCCACGCCCACGACCTTCACGATCATCAACTACGAACTGGTCCTGCGCGATGCCGAGCATATCGCGGCGTTGGCTCCCGACCTGATCATCGTGGACGAGGCCCAGCGCATCAAAAACTGGCAAGCCAAGACCACGCGACGGATCAAAGAATTGACCGCGCCCTATGCCTTTGTGCTTACCGGCACGCCGGTCGAAAACCGGCTGGAAGAACTCTATAGCGTGGTCGAGTTTCTGGACCCGCGCCTACTTGGCCCCGCCTGGCAATTCCTGGCCGAACACACCGAGCAGGACAGCTTCGGCGCGATCACCGGCTATAAAAACTTGGACAGTGTGCGTCACACCCTGGCCCCGATCTTCCTGCGCCGCCGCAAAGCCGATGTCCTCACCGAGCTGCCGCCGCGCATTGACAACCTCTATACGGTGGACCTGAGCGCCGAACAGGTGCGCCTCTACCGGCCCGCCGAGCGCGAGTTGCTGGCCCTGCTGACCGAGAGCCGCTGGGATGCCGACGCGCGCGGGCGGGTGTTGGAACGGATCACCTACCTGCGCGAACTGGCCGATGCCGCGCAATTGGTCGCGCCCGATGTGCGGGCATCGAGCAAATTGCAGGAGTTGGTCGCGCTGGTGCCCGATTTGGTAGCGGCGGGCCATAAGTTGCTGATCTTCAGCGAATGGGAGCGCATGACCGCGCTGGCTGCCGCTGCGCTGACCCGCGTGGGTGTGCCAAGCGTGCGGTTGCACGGTGGCCTCAGCGGCCCGGCGCGCGAGGTGGTGTTGCGCCGCTTCCGCGAGGAGGCCGACTTGCCGGTGTTCCTCTCCACCGAAGCGGGCGGCCTGGGGCTAAACTTGCAGGTGGCCGACTATGTGATCAATCTGGATCTGCCCTGGAACCCGGCGCGGCTGGAACAGCGCATCGCCCGCGCCCACCGCATGGGCCAGACCAGCCCGGTCAACGTGATCAACATCATCGCCGCCGACACGATTGAGGCGCGGGTGCTGGCCGTGCTGTACGCCAAGCAAGCCCTGTTCACCGAACTGTTTGATACCGACATAGATACGATCAACCTCGGTGCGGCGGCCCAACTGGACCAGTTTCGCGCCCTGGTCGCGGCCTTACTCAGCCACGAGAAGGCCGATTCCGCTTGATCTGCGACCCCGCTTTCCGGTAGAATGAGTAGCCGCCAGAGATACCCTCCGGCGGTCATGTATGACCGGTGGGCGACCCCTCGCGCGCCGCCGGGGAGGACCGCATTTTGTTGAAACATCGTCTCTTATGTGGGGGCAGTGGCTTGCTGCTCTTGATCAGCCTCGCCGCCTGCGACAGCGGGACGGCAGTGACTCCGACTGCTGTGAGCGCGCCGGTAGGTGGCACGACTCCTGCAGCGGCGACCCCAGCGGGCAAAACCGGTGATTTTCCTGGCGCTATCCCGACCCTAGCCGGCAAGGCGGTTGCGCCCGTGCCGACGGGTGGCCCGGCTTCCCTAGACCCCGTCCGCACGACCGTGCCGGCGCTGACCGTGCAACCATAACACGAGGAGTCCGCATGGCGACCAAGTTGGTCCTGATTGTCGAAGATGAGCCGGATAATCGGGAGATCATCCGCACCGTTGTGGAAGATATTATGGGCCACGAAGCCGCCCTGGCGACCGACGGCAAAGATGCGCTGGCCGCCATTGGTCAGCGCGTGCCCGATCTGATCCTGATGGACCTGATGATGCCGGTGTTGAATGGCTTCGAGGCGATCCAAGCTCTCAAAGCGCAGGACGCGACATCGGGCATTCCGGTGATCGCCATCAGCGCCCTGAGCCGCGCCCGCGATCACCAGCAGGCGCTGGACGCGGGCGCGAACGACTATATCAGCAAGCCGTTCGACCTGGACCTGTTGGCGGAGAAGATCGCGGGGCTGTTGAGCGCGGCGGACGCGGCGGGCGGGACGGGCGCACTGGGCGACTAAAGTCGCGGCTACAGCTACGAAGCCCGCCTGCGCGGGCTGGCGACAGGGACAGTATTGGGAGTGAGGATAGCCGCGCAACCCGTTGCGTGGCTACTCGCCTTTTGTGGGCTAGTATCCGATACGGCTAGGGTGTGGGCGGGATCGTCTG
The DNA here is from genome assembly GCA_030853735.1 of Chloroflexota bacterium. Taxonomy (GTDB): domain Bacteria; phylum Chloroflexota; class Chloroflexia; order QHBQ01; family JAICKM01; genus JAICKM01. The sequence goes on along the minus strand of JALYUO010000731.1, from coordinate 2,415 downwards.
TTTCAGTACTTTCAGTTGTTTGAGGTTCCAGGTTTCCCCCTCAGTAACACCAATGGTCGCGAATGCTGTCGGATTGCCTAGAGTTGGGTCAAACTGGGCATGAATATTGTACGGGACTTGCCCACTCCATGCCAGCGCACGCGCAATATCTTGGAATCTGGTCTCAATTGTCATAATTTCCAGTTCCTTTTTCAATTCTGCGATCTCGAATGTGGTTGTCGGCATAAAACTCGGCGAGCCGAATCCTATGCTGGGCGGCGCTGCATCCGAAACACGCTTGTAGTTGGTCACTGTGGCTGTATCGCCCTGCGTGTGGACCTGCAAAGTCCAATCTCCCAGCAAGGGACTGTAAGTAGAGTAGTAAACAGTGATCTCGTATTCTTCAATGCCCTGCCGCCGCCACTTAGCCAGCGCTTGTTGATACTCTTCTAACGTGACGTTAATCCGAGGTGGGGTCGCCGTAGCTACGATCCTAGCGACAGTAGGCGTGATCGGTGGTATGGGGGTAGCTACTATAGCAGTATCACACGCCGTTGTCGCGAGAAACAACAAACTCAGTAACACTAGATCCATCTGGTTTCGTTGCGTTGGCATTTCGCTCTCCTCTTCGTGTTCTTCGCGTCTTTGCGGTGCAATCCCGCGTCGCCTTTTCACGGCCGCTTGTCCGGCGAGATGATCACATAGCGCGGCTGCGTGTCGCGCACGAGGCCGAGGGCCAGGGTCGCGGTGTAGGTTGCGGGTAGGAGGCGCGCTTTGCCGCGATCATGCACGATGACGAGGGTGGCTTGGCGGGCCCGATCCAGGAAGTCGGCTTGCGGGGCGGGGCGGCGCATGATGGCGTAGGCATCGTCGCTGTGTTGGCCGTGTAGTGCGGCGTTCAGTAGGTCGCCCCAGGAGCGGCCCGGTAGGTCCAAGCCCAGCGCGATCATGTGGCCGTAGCTGTCGATCAGGTAGCCGGTGCTGGTGTGGCTGGGCGGGCGGGCGGCCAGGAAGTCGAACTGCTCATCGCTTGCCAGTACGGGTGCGCCGGGCGGCACCGCGTCATTGGCGAAGCGGCCCACGATAGCGAAAATCGGGTCATCGTAGCGCGTAGTCAGCCCCTGCCAGGCGGGGATTAGCAGCACCAGTGCCGGCAGCAGAGCCAATGCCCAGCCGCCGCGCAGCACGCGGCGGGCGCGGCGGCGGACCCCGCCCGTCGCCGCCGGCAGCCACACTGCGCCCCCCAGCAGGCACAGCGGCGTGACCAGTTGCACGTAGTAGTGGTTGTAGAACGAGCGGCTGTAGGTGAACAGCAACACGCTGAGGAAACTCCAGATCACGATCAGCCGCCAGCGCGCGCGGGCCGGAGCCGCTGACCCCTCCCCCCAACCCCTTCCCCTACCAAGGGAGGGGGAGAATGAAGATAGATCCCCTCCTCTACGAAGGGCGGGGGAGTTCCGGTCTAGCTCCCCTCCCCCTTTAGGAGAGGGGTGGGGGGAGAGGTTGGCTCTTGCCACGGCCCAGGCGGTTAGCGCGAGAAAGCCCAACGCGGCCAGATACATCGTTGGCCCGTTGATCAGCAAGTGCGGGCCGGGTGCAACGATTGCGGTCAGGTTGGCAATGCGGTCGGCCGGGGCCACCACGCCGTCGCTGGGCCGCAGCAGTTGGAAAAAGCCCACCATGCGGATGAACTGGCTGGGGGCCACGATCAGCGCCGGCCCCACCACCGCCGCCGCCGCCGCCAGCGCCCCGCCCGCCAGGGCCGCCACATCGCCCCACCGCGCTTGCCCAGCCCGCCCACTCCGTCCAGGCCGGCCCAACCGCCACAGCAGGTCCACCCCCAGCGCCAGCAGGCAGGCCATACCCTGGATCTTGATCAGCAGGCTGACCGCCGCCAGCAGCCCGGCCAACGCCAACCAGCGGCGGTCGGGTGACGACCTCACCCCCCCACCCCCTCCCCTACGAAGGGAGGGGGAGTTGCGGTCTAGCTCCCCTCCCGCTTTAGGAGAGGGGTGGGGGGAGTTGCGGTCTAGCTCCCCTCCCGCTTTAGGAGAGGGGTGGGGGGAGAGGCCGGTTAGCTCCCCTTCCCCTTTAGGGGAGGGGTGGGGGGAGAGGTCGTCTAGCTCCCCTCCCGCTTTAGGGGAGAGGTGGGAGGAGTGGTCGTCTAGCTCCCCTCCCGCTTTAGGGGAGGGGTGGGGGGAGAGGTCGTCGGCCCCCCGCCACGCCCAGAAGTAGGCCAGCACGGCCAGCACCGCCGCCAGGATCATCGGCTGGTCGAGCATGATCTTGCGATTGATCTCCACCGCCCGCCCATCGAGCGCCCACAGCCCCGCCGCCGTCGCCCCGCCCAGCAACGGGCCAATCCACGCCGCCCACGCCGACCTCACCCCCCAACCCCCTCCCCTACGAAGGGAGGGGGAGTTTCGGTCTAGCTCC
>JALYUO010000729.1 GCA_030853735.1 Chloroflexota bacterium | reverse complement strand
GTGCGCGGCTACATACGAAGCTGGCGGCGCACACGCTCTGTATCAAGTTGAATCGGCTGTTGGGCAAGGCGAAGTTCTTGCAGATCAAGGCGCTCGCCTTCCCTAACTAGCACATCGCCCTAATAGGGGCAACGGTGCTGCCTCTGCATTGCCTCGGCCCCGCGAGTCCTAGCGTGAAAGGCTCCTTATGCCCCCTGAAACCCCGCCGCATGGCTTCCGCACCTTTGTCCTGATCTGGCTGTCGCAATCGGTATCGGTGTTCGGCAGTGCGCTGACGTTTTTCGCCACCACGATTTGGCTGACACAGACGCTGTATCCCAAGCCGGAACAGAAGCCGGAACTGGCGGCGGCGCTCGCGGCGATCACCCTCTGCTTTGCCCTGCCGTCGGTGTTTGGCGCGCCGATTGCCGGGGCGTGGGCCGACCGCCACGACCGCAAGCGCACGATGCTAGTCTGTGATACGGTCAGCGGCGGCCTGAGCCTGATCTATACGTTGCTGCTGATTAGCGGCGGGCTACAACTGTGGATGGTGCTGGTCTTGATGGTGGGGTTCGCCACGGCGGGCGCGTTCCACGGCTCGGCGTTTGATACGTCGTATGCCATGCTGGTGCCGGAGGCGCAATTGCCGCGTGCCAACGGCATGATGCAAACGATCTGGTCGCTGTCCGGTATCTTGTCGCCGGCCATGGCGGCCACGATCATCGCCTTGCCGGCCTTGGCGCGCCAGGGCCAACTGATCGACAGCCTGCGTAGCGGCTTGGCTGGGTTGCAAGACGGCACGCCCCTGGCAACCGGCCTTGATGCGGCCACCTTCTTTTTCGCAATGGGCGTGTTGCTGTTCTTGCGGGTGCCTTCGCCTGTCCGCACCGACTTGGGTACACCCGGTGGCAAGCCGCAAAAAAGCATCTGGGCCGACATCGCCGAAGGGGCGCGCTATATCCGGCGGCGACCCTCCATGCTGTGGCTGCTGGGCACCTTTTCTGTCGCCAACTTCGCCGCTTCGCCCATCGGCGTGTTCGAGCCGTTGCTGATCAAATTCAATCTGGCCGCCGACTGGACGGCGCGTGGCTCGACCTTTGAGCAGTCGCTGGCCGTGCTGGCTTCGGTGGGCGCGGTCGGTGGGGTGGTCGGCGGCGTGTTTATCAGCACCTGGGGCGGGCTGAAACGCCGGCGCATCTATGGCGTGCTGGTGCCGATGATCCTGGCGGGGGTGGCCCAAGTGCTGTTCGGCCTATCGGGCTTGGTCTATTTCAGCGCGGCAATGGCCTTTGTTTTGAATGCTATGACCCCCCTCCTGAACGCGCACTCGCAGGCAATCTGGCAAAAGCAAACGCCGCGCGAGTTGCAGGGCCGCGTCTTCTCGGTGCGCCGCGTGATCGCCCAGTTCACCTTCCCGTTGAGCGTCATGTTGGCCGGTCTAAGCGGGGGCATCTTTGATCCCGGTATCGTGGTCGCTGTGTTGGGGGCGATCCTAACCGTCTTCTGCGTAGCCCAACTGTTCAACCCCTATCTGCGGCGGGTAGAGGACAAAGCCTGGCTGGACGCGCAGGCGGGCGAGGGACCCATCCCGGTGCTGCCCGACGCGGCGTTGCCCCTGACCGGCAGCGTGGCTCCCGCTGAGGAGCCGGCCCATGTGGGGTAAGCGGTGATACCGCGCAAAATTATTGATCCACGAAGGACACGAAGGATCACGAAGCGGGGGTTAAAGAGCGGGATGATGATTGTTGCGGCATTCTCTAAGTGCAGGCCATGAGTCGCTACGACTTGATTGTGCGTGGCGGCTTGCTCGTCCTGCCCAGCGGTGTGCAGCGGGCCGATCTGGGCGTGGCGGAGGGGCGCATCGTCGCCATCGCGCCTGACCTCGAAGGCGGCAGCGTGGAGACGCTAGATGCGACCGGTTTGCACGTCCTGCCCGGCGTGGTAGATGCCCATGTCCATTTCAACGATCCGGGCCGCAGTGCCTGGGAGGGCTGGGCCAGCGGCAGCCGTGCGTTGGCGGCGGGCGGCGGCACAGTGGCCTGTGATATGCCGCTCAACGCCCACCCGCCGACGGTGGATGGGGCGGCCTTCGACGCAAAGCTGGCGGCGGCGACCAGCGCGGCCTGGACCGATTTCGCCTTGTGGGGCGGGTTGGTGCCGGGCAATGGGGACCGCTTGGACGAATTGGCCGCGCGCGGGGTGATCGGCTTCAAGGCGTTCATGTCGAACAGCGGCATAGACGATTTTGCGGCGGTGGACGACGGCACGCTCTACATGGGCATGGCGCGGGCGGCGCGGCTGGGATTGCCGGTGGCGGTCCATGCCGAGAGTGACGCGCTGACCGGCGCACTGGCGCGGCAGGCGGTGGCGGCGGGGCAACTCACGGTGCGCGCCTACCTCGACTCGCGACCCGCCGTGGCCGAGTGGGAGGCGATCAGCCGCGCGCTCTTGTTCGCTGAGGCGACGGGCTGCGCGGTGCATATCGTCCATGTCAGCACGGGGCGCGGTGTGGCGCTGGTGGCCGAAGCCCAGGCGCGCGGCGTGGATGCCAGTTGCGAGACCTGCCCGCACTATCTGGTGCTGACCGACGCGGATGCCGAGCGGCTGGGCGCGGTCGCCAAGTG
>JALYUO010000723.1 GCA_030853735.1 Chloroflexota bacterium | reverse complement strand
GCGTTGAGCAGCACACGCCGGCCGCGCGAATCGGCGGGCGCAGCGACGCTCCCGCCGGCGAGCCGCGCACCCGTGCCGAGGGTTGGCGCTGCGGCGGCTGGTTCGGGTGGCACAGCGGTGATGGGCGAGACCACCACAAGGTCCGATTCGGTGGGCACGGGCGCGGTGGCGGCTTCAATGTTTGCGTCGGTGGGCAGCAGCGCGCCGGGGTCGGCCCCCAGGTCGAGCGTGCCGCGTTCGGCGGCCAGCGCGTCGGCGAAGCCGGGCAGGCGGGTGGTGAGGTCGGTTTCGGCTTGGCTGACGAAGCGGCTGCCGGGATTGATGCCCTCGGCTTGGTGGAGGGCGGCGGCGGCGGCGGCGGCGCTGGGGCTGCTGAGGGCCAGGCCGATCCAGGCGTGTTCGTTGCCGGGGGCGTGGCTGGTGAGTTGCTGAAAAATGGCTTGTGCGCCGGGCCGGTCGCCGGCGCGTAGCGCGGCAATGCCCTCCCGAATGCGGGCGGCAATAGTCTGCTGGTCGTCCAAACAGGAGACCTCCTGACGGTTAGCGAAACGTTGAGGGGAGTATGCCGAGCTGGTTGCGATATTTCGTCACAGTGCGCCGGGCGATTCGCACGCCCTGCTCTCGCAATCGCTGGACAATCTCTTTGTCGGTGAGCGGCTTCGGCTCGGTGATGATCATCTCCCGGATGCGGTCTTTGGCACTCAGCGATGCCTGGAAAAACTCGGAAAAGGGGATGACGTGGCGGCTGGGCAGCATCACGTATTTGTCGGCGGTGGCCCGGCTGACGGTGGACTCGTGCAGGCCCAGATACTGGGCGACCTGGGCGCGGGTGAGTGGGCGCAAGTGGCGGATGCCGTGGTGCAGAAACTCGGCCTGCACCTGGACCAGGCAGTTGGTGATGCGGCGCATGGTTTCACGCCGTTGGGCGACGTTGGAGATAAAGAGGCGTGAGCGGTTGACATAACGCCGAATGTGCTCACGGTCGCCGTCTGAAATGCCGGCGACGATCAGCGCCGCCGGGATCGCCGCCTCCTCACCGCCCCCATGGACGGCACCGTTGCCGTTGCCGTTGCCGTTGTGGGCGGCCACGCGGCCCTGCGGGTGGGCGGCGGCTCCGGCGGCCAAGCGATGATAGAGCGGGTTGATGTGCAGGCTAAAGCGCAACGACTCGACCACTTCGACCTCGAAGCCGTCGCCGCGCTGGCGGATAATCACGTCGGGGGCGACGAAGCGCACCGGCGTGTGAGTGGGCCAGGGCCGCCCGTCGTTGCCGTAGCCGGGGTGCGGGTTCATGTGCGCCTTGATGAAATCGCGCACCGCGACCACCGCTTCGTAGGTGGTGCCAAGCGTATGGGCGATGAGCGTGAACTTGTGTTCGCCCAGTTCGTTCAGATGGTCGCGCAGAATCTCTTCGACGAAAGGCACCAGCGCCGGCTGGCCGCGCTCTTTGATCGCCTCCAGTTGCAGCAGCAGGCACTCGCGCAAGTTGCGGGCGGCCACGCCGGTGGGGGCGGCGCGCTGGATCATGTCTAGCACGGCGGCGGCTTGCGGCAGGGCGACCCCGCACGCTTCCGCCACGCTGTCGAGTGTGCAGGTGAGATAGCCGCGATCATCCAGGCTGCCTAGAATGTAGGCGGCCACGGCGCGGTCGGCTCCGCGCAGGCCGGGGGTCAGTTCGGCCATCAGTTGTTCCTGGCGGTTGGCTTCGCCTGCGACCAGGGTCATGGGGTCGAACTCGCCGTCGTCGTCGCGCGGGGCGGTGGTGGCGCGGCGGCCCGGATCGCTGTACCAATCCTCGGAGGGCGCATCCAGCGTGGCGGAGGTGCTGCTGGTGGGGGTGGGCGCGTCGCTGGCGGTGGGGCGGGTGGGGCGTTCGCAGAAGGGGCAGAGCGGGCTGGTGCTAGGCGTGCCGCAACTGGGGCAGCGCCGGCCCTCGACCATTTCGAGGGCGGGATTATCGGCCAGTTCTTGCTGGACCATTTGCTGTAGCTCCATGGAGGAGAGCGCCAGCAGTTGGTTCAGGACGATCAAGGTGGGCGAGACCTTGAGCGATTGTTCTTGATTTACCTGTAAGGACAGGTCCACGCGGCATTCCCTCGCATCCTGGTTCGGCTACCCGTTGACGGCACGGCCCTTGCT